>NZ_JBSXNX010000024.1:0-159163 GCF_056857855.1 Maricaulis sp. B-26 | reverse complement strand
GACAGTCAGCGCTTTTGCTGCCTCTCCGAACCGATGGCCACCACCGGGCCCTGCTTTGGTCAGTCAGCAGAGACGGGCAGGCTCCGTACTCCCCACACCCCCGGCGAACCAGGCCGGGCCTCGAGCGGTGCGAGAACGGGGTGAGTCTAAGCGAGGTTCTGAGGGCGGGGATAAATCTCCGTTTTCCGCCCTGAAAACCGTCATCCTGACGAAGGTCAGGACCCAGATCCCAAAGCGGAATTTTGGACAAGCGGGCTTATATCCATCGGAGGCGCCAAGCGGGACAGGAGTGCCCTGATCGCATCCACCCAGCCCCATGAACTGGGCCCTTACCTTCGTCAAGGTGACGGTTTCAGGTGAGCCGCTTCCAGACTTGTCATCCCGGACGCATGCCCGGCCCCGAGCCGGGCGGAGATCCGGGACCCATACGCCCGGTGTCCATCGGAAGCAGACGCGACGTGGATAGCGAACCCGCTTCCGGGAAAATCCCGCGTTTATGGGTCCCGGCTCTACAGCCCGCCTGCGCGGGCTAGCCGGCCGGGATGACAGATTGGAATGATCAAACTCTATTCCCCCGGACTGGTTCCGGGGTCTCGGAGACGGCACCGAGTGGAACTCATCGACGCTTCCAAGGCCCCGGGACAAGCCCGGGGAAACCGGAGCTGAGCGGCGTGCCCCGCGCCACTTCCCCGTTCATCGCTTGCCGAGAGCCCGCCGCCCCTAACCCGGTGACGTCCCCTCGCCCGTTTCCAGCTTGCGGCGGAACCGTGTGAGGCCGACGGCTTCGGCGTCGGGATAGGCGTCGACCTTGCGGGTCGTGACCTGGGCGGCGACGACGGCGGCGGGTTCCAGCGAGAGGTCGAGGATAGTGCCGCAGAGGGTTTCCTGGAGGTCGAACTGCTTGCCTTCCAGGGCCTTGATGCCGTGCAGGATGTAGTCGTAATCGACGACCGTCGCGATATCGTCGCTGCCGCACCATTGCTTGGAGACGAGGGTGACGACGTCCACCAGGACGCGCTGTTTCACGCCGCGCTCATAGTCGTGGATGCCGATCTCGATATCCAGTTTCACCCCTTCCAGGCGGTAGACGAAGACATCGTCGCCGGTGGCATGGATGAGCGCGTTTTCGATAACCTGGTCGAGTCTCACGGCTGCCCCTCTCCGGCCATCCCGTCCTCCGGTACGCCGGCTGCGTACATCACATCGCGGTTGCGGGCATCGAGATGCTGCCCGCCATCAATGGTGATGGTCTCGCCCGTCATGGCAGGCGTCGCAAGGATGAAGCGCACCGCGCGGATGATGTCGTCCGGTGTCGAGCCGCCCTGCATCGGGTTCATCGTGTGGGCGCGCCGGAATTCCTCTTCCGACTGGCCGCCCGAGGGCAGGGTGATACCCGGCGCCACGCCGCACACGCGCACGCGCGGCGCATAGGCCATGGCCATGGTCCGCGTCGCGCCCAGCAGCGCGTATTTGGCGAGCGTGTAGGAGTAGAAATCCGGATTGAGATTGAAGAGCTTCTGGTCGAGCAGATTGATGATGCAGCCCGAAGCGCGCGTCTCGTGACGCGCCGCCATGGCCGAAGCCAGGATGACGGGTGCGGCCAGATTGACCTTCAGCATGCGCTCGAGATGTTCTGCCTCGACATGTTCCGGCCGGTCCATCTCGAAGATGGAGGCCGAGTTGATCAGCGCGTCGACGCGGCCCACCCGGTCCATGAACTCACGGATGCCGCCCGTGTCCTCGAGATCGAAATGCGCGGTCTCGGCACTGCCGCCGGCGGCGCGGATCGTCGCCTCGACAGCCCGGGCTTCCGTGCCGGAGCTGTTGTAGTGGACGACGACATGCCAGCCATCCTCGCCGAGCGCCTGCGCAATTTTGGCACCCAGCCGCTTGCCGCCGCCGGTAACGAGCGCGATCTTGTCCGCCATGACGTCCTCAAATCAAAAATCTGGCTCAAATCAGCAATCCGGTCCGATAGATGACGCTTCCGGCGCGTCGGCGCAATCGCCGAGCGGTCCGAAAATCATCGCCGAGTATGTGAAACAGCTGCCGTCCAAGCCGGGCGTCTACCGTATGCTGGGCGAAGATGGGGCCGTGCTCTATGTCGGCAAGGCCCGGAACCTGAAGAACCGGGTGAGCAATTACGCCGCCGGACGCGGACACTCCAACCGCATCGCGCTGATGATCGCGCTGACGCGGTCGATGGAATTCGTGGTCACCGAGACGGAGACCGAGGCGCTCCTGCTCGAGGCCAATCTCATCAAGCGCCTCAAGCCGCGCTTCAACATCCTGCTGCGCGACGACAAGAGCTTCCCCTATATCCTCATCCGCAAGGACCATGCGGCGCCGCAATTGCTCAAGCATCGCGGGGCGCGCAAGGCGAAGGGCGATTATTTCGGTCCCTTCGCCTCGGTCGGCGCGGTCAACCAGACGCTCAACACGCTGCAGAAGGCGTTCCTGATCCGCACCTGCTCGGACAGCGTCTATGAGGGCCGCTCGCGCCCCTGCATGCTCTACCAGATCAAGCGCTGCGCCGGCCCCTGCGTCGATCTGGTCGAGCCGGCGGCCTATGACGAGCTGGTGAAGGAGGCGACCGACTTCCTGCGCGGCCGCTCGGACAGTCTGCGCAGGGAGCTGCAGGCGCGCATGCAGGACGCCTCCGAGGCGATGGATTTCGAGACCGCCGCCCGGTTGCGCGACCGCATCCGCGCCATCGCCGCCGTGACGACGGACCAGGGCATCAATGCGGAAGGCGTGGAGGAAGCCGACGTCATCGCCGTCGCCCAGGATGGCGGGCGGTCCTGCGTGCAGGTCTTCTTCTACCGGGCCGGGCAGAACTGGGGGAACCAGTCCTTCTTCCCGCGCCACGAGGCCGAGGCCGAGCCGGGCGATGTGCTGGCTGCCTTCCTGGCGCAATTCTACGACGACAAGCCGGCCCCGGGTCTGCTCCTGCTCTCGCACGAGATTGAGGAGGCGGACCTCATTTCCGACGCCCTCTCCCTCAAGGCCGAGCGCAAGGTGACGCTGCACACGCCGCAGCGCGGCGAGAAGCGCAAACTGGTCGACCGGACGCAGACCAATGCCCGCGAGGCCCTTGCCCGGCGCCTCTCGGAAAGCGCCACCCAGACCCAATTGCTCAAGGGCGTGCAGCGCGTCTTCGGACTGGAGGACCTGCCCCAGCGCATCGAGGTCTACGACAACTCCCACATCCAGGGCACGAACGCCCTGGGCGCCATGATCGTGGCGGGCCCGGAGGGCTTCGAGAAAAACCATTATCGCCGCTTCAACATGAAGGGCGACGACGCAGCCACGAATGACGACTTCGCCATGATGGCGGCGATGATGCGCCGGCGCTTCTCGCGCCTGCAGAAAGAGCGCGAGGACGGCGCGCCCGTGCCGGACCTCGTCCTGATCGACGGCGGCAAGGGGCAATTGTCGAGTGTGCTGGAGGTCGCCGAGGAGCTGGGCGTCACCGACGTGCCCATTGCGGCCATCGCCAAGGGGCCCGAGCGCGATGCGGGCCGCGAGGCCTTCTATCTGCCGGGCAAGGCGCCCTTCAAACTGCCCCAGAAGGACCCGGTCCTCTACTATCTCCAGCGCCTGCGCGACGAGGCCCACCGCTTCGCCATCGGCGGCCACAGGGCCAAGCGCAAGAAACAGATGACCGAGAACCCGCTCGACGCGATCGAGGGTATCGGCCCCGCCCGCAAGAAGGCGCTCCTCGCCCATTTCGGCTCCGCCAAGGCCGTCAGCCGCGCTGCCCTTGCCGACCTCGAAGCGGTTGACGGGGTATCCAAAGCCATGGCCAAAAGAATACACGACTGGTTTCAGAGGTAGCGCGCGTGCAGCGACACATTCCCAACATCCTGACCGTCCTGCGGATCGTCCTCGCCCTCGCCGGTGCGACGGCGCTCTGGCTCTCCTTCGCCTGGTCTCAGGGCCTGCAGCCCGTCCCGGCCATGCTCGGCGAACCGCGCGCCGTGGCCCAAGGCTTCGCCTTCGCCGGACTTCTCGCCTTCCTGATCGCCGCCGCCTCGGACTGGCTGGACGGTTATCTGGCGCGCCGGTGGTCGGCCCAGAGCGCCTTCGGCAGCGTGCTCGATCCGATCGCCGACAAGATTCTCGTGAACGCCTATCTCGTCGTCTACACGATGATCCTCAATGCGCCGCTGGAGCTGGCCGTCCCGGTCGCCGCCATCGTGCTGCGCGACGCCGTCATCACCCTGGCGCGCATGGTCGGCAAGGACCAGCCGGAAGAGACGCTGCCCGTCTCGCCCTCGGCCAAGCTGAAGACCGCCTTCGCGCTGATCGTCACGGCTTTCCCGCTGATCGCCGTGCCCGCGGGCTGGCACACCTCGGACATCGCCCTGACCATCTGGATCGGCGCCGTCTGGCTCACCGCCGCCCTCAGCCTCGCAACCGGCCTCGCCTACCTCAAACCCCCGGCCCGCAAAGCATAAGCGCGCTTGAGCGGGCGGGCGGAGCGGGGCATGCTGCGCGAGGCTTTTCAGGAGACGGCATGGCGGACCTCGCCGGTGATGACGCGCATATTCTCGTTGTCGATGACGACGACCGGATCCGGTCGCTGCTGAAGCGCTATCTGCAGGAGCGCGGCTATCGCGTCTCCACGGCGCCGGACGCGAAGAAGGCGCTTTCCACGCTCAATTCTCTGGCTTTCGATCTTCTCGTGCTGGACGTGATGATGCCCGGCATGGACGGGTTCGAGCTGACCGAGGCGATCCGCGAGCAGAACGACACGCCCATCATGCTGCTCACGGCGCGCGGCGAATCCGAAGACCGGATCCGCGGGCTCAGCCTCGGCGCGGACGACTATCTGCCCAAGCCCTTCGAACCGGAAGAGCTGATCCTGCGCATCAATGCCATCCTGCGCCGGGCCCGCCCGGCTGCCGCGGCGATCAAGCGGGTCGAGTTCGGACCGTGGAGCTATGATCTGGGCCGCGAAATTCTCATGCGCGAAGGCGAGCCGGTGCGGCTGACGGGCGGCGAGAGCGCCCTCCTCTCCGCCCTCGCCGCATCCGCCGGACAGACCGTGTCGCGTCTCTCCCTGTCCGAACGGACGGGCGGCGGCGAGCGGGCGGTGGACGTGCAGGTCACGCGCCTGCGCCGCAAGCTGGAGAACGATCCGAAGGAGCCCCTCCACCTCCAGACCGTGCGCGGCGAGGGCTATCGCCTCGTCGGCGACCCGGTCTTCGAGGACTAGGAGGTCCGCATCATGGCCGTGCTGCGCCGCTTCCTTCCCAAGGGCCTGTTCGCCCGCACCCTGCTCATCATCGTGCTGCCCGTGGCGCTGATGCAGGTCGCAGTGGCCTGGTCCTTCTTCGAGGAGCACTGGGAGACGGTGACGAGCCGCCTCTCCGAAGGCGTGGCCGGCGATATCGCCATGATGACGGCGCTCTACGAGCAGTCGGCGGACGATCCGGCGAGTTTCGAGCGCTATGCGGAGACGGCCTACGAGACCATGCAGCTCTCGGTCGATTACCGGGCCGGCGACAGCCTGCCGACCTCGCGCCGGTCCTCCTTCTTCCGCACGCTGGACCGGACCCTGCGGCGGGCGCTCTCGGATCAGCTGGACAACGGGTTCTGGTTCGATACGACGCGCTATCCCAGCTATGTCGATGTGCGCGTCGAAGTGGATGGCGGCGTGCTGCGCTTCATCGCCGTTCGCGAGCGCGTCTTCGCCACGACGGGGCATATCTTCCTTCTGTGGATCATCGGCGCGACCTCGCTGCTGACGGCGGTCTCGGTCGTCTTCATCCGCAACCAGGTCAAGCCGATCCGCCGCCTCGCCGACGCCGCGGAACAATTCGGACGCGGCCAGGACGTCGCCCATTTCCGGCCCGCCGGAGCCGCCGAGGTCCGCCAGGCCGCCCATGCCTTCCTGGAAATGCGCAACCGCATCCGCCGCCATCTCGACCAGCGCACCGCCCTGCTTGCCGGCGTCAGCCACGATCTGCGCACGCCGCTCACGCGGCTGAAACTGCAGCTGGCCCTGATGCCCGAAAGCCCGGAGCGCGAGGACGCCAAGCGCGACCTCAACGAGATGGAGGAAATGCTCGACGAATATCTCGACTTCGCTCGCGGCCAGGCGACGGACGAGACCGAGCATGCCGATCTGGTCGCCCTCGTGCGCGACACCGTCGAGGCCGCCACCCGGCAGGGCGGCGAAGTCGAGCTGATTGCCGAAGGCCCGATCGAGGCGGATATCCGCGTGCCCACCGTGCGCCGCGCCGTCGCCAATCTGGTCGGCAATGCCCTGACCTATGGCGAGCATGCCCGCGTCACCGTCGCCCGCGCCGGCTCACGCGTGGAGATCCGCGTCGAGGATGACGGTCCGGGCATCGCGGAGGAGAATTACGCCGAGGCGCTCACCCCCTTCAATCGCCTCGACGAAAGCCGCAACCAGAACCGCAAGGGCGTCGGCCTCGGCCTCGCCATCGCCCGCGACGTCGCCCGCAATCACGGCGGCGATATCCGGCTCGGGCGAAGCGGGATGGGTGGCTTACAGGCGGTGCTGAGCTTGCCGGGGTAGGTGCCAATCAGCGACGGCGACGAACCGCGCCACGCGCTCGCCTTCTCCCCGGGGAGAGGGAGTACTGAGCTCATCAGATCACGCTAATAGCCGCTAGCGGTCATTCCCGTTGGCGCCGAGCTGGCGCGAGCGGCGTTCGGCCGCCGTCACGGCCTGGCGGACGAGCTCCGGCAGACCGCCGCCCCGGCCCATCAGCACGTCGACGGCAGCCTGGGTGGTCCCGCCAGGCGAGGTCACGGCGCGGCGCAATTCCTGGGGCGACTTGTCGGTCTTGGCGAGGAGAGCTCCCGCGCCGACGATGGTTTCCCGGGCCAGCTTCTCGGCGAGATCGCGCGGCAGGCCTTCCGCCGAGGCGGCACCGGCCAGTGCTTCGGCCAGCAGGAAGACATAGGCCGGGCCCGAGCCGGAGACGGCGGTGACGGCGCCGATCAGGCGCTCGTCCGTGACCCACTCGACCGTTCCGGCGCCTTTCAGGAGACGCGTGGCCGCATCCTTGATCGTCTCGCCCGCCTCATTGGCGACGCAGACGCTCATGCCCGCACCGACCGCAGCGGCCGTGTTCGGCATGGCGCGCACGATCGGTCGATCGCCGAAAGCCATCGCCAGACGGTTGATGGTGACGCCGGCCATGACGGAGAGAATGGCAGCCTCGGCGCCCAGATGCGGCGAGATCAGCGTGGCGACCTGTTCGAGCATTTGCGGCTTCACCGCCAGCACGAGCAGATCGATTTCTGCGGCCAGGGACTCGTCCAGCGCATCGACGGCGGTCAGCCCGTGTTCTGCGATCAGGGCTTGGACGGCCTCGCCCGGCGCCGGGTCGACGATAACGAGATTGGCCGGGTCGACGCCGCTGCGTTTCTTACGCAACCAGCCGGCCGCCAGCGCGCCGCCCATATTGCCGCCGCCAACCAGTGCGATCTTCAGTGTCTTGGTCATGGTCCGTATCAGGCCTCGCCGGCCGTCTCGAACATCGCTGCGGCGGCCGCTTCTTCCACTCCTTTGCCACCCCAGACGAGAAAGTGGAAGGCCGGATAGAAGCGTTCTCCCGCCTCGCGCGCAGCCGCGATCATCGCGGCGGCCTGGGAGGGAGACACGGTTTCGCCATTGGGCAGCGAAATCGCATGGCGATAGACGATGGAACCGTCATCCGCCCAGATGTCGAAATGGCCGAGCCAGAGCTTTTCGTTGAGGCGGGCGACGAGCTCGCACACTTCGCGGAAGCGGTTGGCCGGAACCTTGAGATCGAGGCTGGAGCAGATGTGCAGCGCGTCCAGGTCCGGACGCCAGGCAAACCACATCTGGTGATCGCGCCAGGCGCCGGGCGTGCTGATGTGCAGCTCGCCGGTTTCGTCGCGATCATACGGATATTGTTCGGCAATCACCGCCTGTTCGACCGCGTCGAGCGGATCCGTCACAGAGGGTGCGAAATCATCTGACAGCAGGTCCATTGGAGGTGTCTCCTTCGTCTGCGCGGCGACTCACACCGTCCAATGACGGTATGTCTGCGCCGCGTCAGGCGCAATAAAAAGCGCGGGTGAAGCGCGGATCAGTCGGTGGATTTCGTCGCGCGCGGCTTGCTCGCAGCCTTCTTGGTGCGGCTCGCGGTCGATTTCGGCCTGGCGGGTTTCTCGACCGCATCGAGCCGGGCTTTCAGCGAATCGATTTCGCCCAGCGCCTCGTCGAGCGCTGCCTTGACCGCATCGAATTCCTCGCGGCTGACCAGGTCCATCTCGGCGACCATGCGGTCGGCCCGGGCCCGGAAAACCGCCTGGGCCTCCTCGCCCATGGCCTGCGCCGCGCCGAAGGCGTCGGTCATCAGATCGGCAAAATCATTCAGAAGCGGGTTGCGCGTTTGCATCAAAGAAAGCCATTAGAGAGTTCAACACCGCCTATATGCGGCCCATGGGGCAAAAGCGCAATGTGCGCTTCCGTCACATCTGCAGGTGCCGCGCCCGAAAAAGCCGAGTGATACATGCCTTATTGCGAACCGAGTTTCAGTTTCGACCCGGTCATTTTCGCCATTCCCACGCCCTGGGACTTCGAACTGCCCATCCGCTGGTACGCCATGGCCTATATCGCCGGCCTGCTGCTGGGCTGGCGCTACATGGTCTCGCTGTCCCGGCGCCCCGGCCTGTGGAATCCGGCCGGTACGAAAAATCCGAAAGCCCCCTTCAATGGCGAGCAGGTCGACGATCTCCTGATCTGGGCCACACTCGGCGTGATCGTGGGCGGGCGGCTCGGCTATGTGATCTTCTACATGCCCGACATGATCTGGGAGCGGCCGCAGGACATCATTCTCGGCATCACCCAGGGCGGCATGGCCTTCCATGGCGGACTGATCGGCGTCTCGCTCGCACTCTGGGTCTTCGCCAGGCGGCAAGAGCTCGATCTCTGGCGCATCGCCGATGCCGCCGCCGTGGTCACGCCGATCGGACTCTTCTTCGGCCGCATCGCCAATTTCATCAATGGCGAACTCTGGGGCCGGCCGACCGACCTGCCCTGGGGCATGCGTTTCGCGACCGACCCGGACTGCGTCGCCCGCCACCCCAGCCAGCTCTACGAAGCGGCACTGGAAGGCCTCGCCCTCTTCGCCATCATCAATTTCGCCACCTGGAAGTTCCGCTCGCTGGAGCGGCCGGGCCTCAATGCCGGCCTCTTCCTCCTCAGCTACGGCCTCTTCCGCGCCATCCTCGAGACCGTGCGCGAGCCGGATCTGCACATGCCCGAAGCCCTGCGCGGCTATGTGACCATGGGCATGCTGCTCTCCATTCCGATGATCATCGCCGGTGCCTGGCTCGTCCGCCGGGCGCTCAACGCACAGCCTGCCAAGGTCTGAGCCATGATTGCCGAAAGACTGCGCGACCGGATCCGCGAAGCGGGTCCGGTCTCGATCGCCCAGTTCATGACCGAAGCGCTGTTCGACCCGCGCGACGGTTTCTACGCCACCAAGGACCCGATCGGCGCCGGTTCGGACTTCATCACCGCACCGGAAATCAGCCAGATGTTCGGGGAGCTGGTCGGTCTGTGGGCGGCCCAGTCCTGGATGGATATGGGCAAACCCTCGCCCTTCCACTTCATCGAGCTCGGCCCGGGCCGCGGTACGATGATGGCCGATGCGCTGCGCGCCGCGCGGACCGTCCCCGGCTTCATGGACGCGGCCCGCATCGTGCTGATCGAGGCCAGCGCCGCCCTCAAGGCGGTGCAGGCCCAGACCCTCGGCCCCAGCGGCGCGCAGATTTCCTGGGTCGACCGGCTCGAAGCCGTGCCCGCCGGTCCGTCCATCGTGGCCGGAAACGAATTCCTCGACTGCCTGCCCGTGCGCCAGGCCATCAAGCGCGACGGCCAGTGGCATGAACGCATGGTGGGGCTGGACGCGGACGGGGAGCGCTTCGTCTTCGTGCTCGGCCCGCCGCTCGGCGTCGATGAGACCCTGGTGCCCGCCCCCCTGCGCGACACGCCGGAAGACAGCCTCGTCGAACTGCGGCCCGGCGATCTGCAGGTCCTCGAGGCGCTGGCGAAACGCTTCGACGCCGATGCCGGTCGCGCCCTCTTCATCGATTACGGCCCGGCGCTCAGCGAGACCGGCGATACGCTGCAGGCGATCAAGGCTCATAAGAAAGTACCCGTGCTCGACGAGCCGGGTACGGCGGACCTCACGGCGCGGGTGGACTTCCAGTCTCTCCTCACTGCTGCCGACGCGCTTGACCTGACCGGATACGGCCCCGTCGAACAGGGCGAATTCCTAACCGGGCTGGGCATGGAGGCCCGTGCGGCGGCCCTCTCTCAGGCCGCACCCGAACAGCGCGCCAAGATCGCCCGTCAGGTCTGGCGTCTGACCGATCCGGACCAGATGGGGCGGCTCTTCAAACTGGTCTGCATCGACAGCCAGAGGCTCCCGACGCCCCCGGGATTCGCCCCGCGCTGAGGATTTCGGCTTCATTCCAAAGCCGGGCTCTGTTAATCACCGCGCAAATTGGGAATCGGGGTCCTCCACCATGAAACTGATGTCCGGAACGTCGAACCGTCCGCTTGCGCAAGCCATTGCGGACTATCTCGACGCCCCGCTCACCGCGAGCGAGATCGAACGCTTCGCCGACGGCGAAATCTTTGTACGGATCGATGAGAATGTGCGCGGTGAGGACGTCTTCGTCATCCAGTCGACCTCGTCCCCGGCCAATGACCACCTCATGGAATTGCTGATCTGCATCGACGCGCTCGTCCGCGCGAGCGCCAAGCGGATCACGGCCGTCATTCCCTATTTCGGCTATGCCCGCCAGGACCGGAAGACCGGCGGCCGTACGCCGATCTCGGCCAAGCTGGTCGCCAATCTGATCGCCAAGGCCGGCGCCCACCGCGTGCTGACCGTAGATCTCCATGCCGGCCAGATCCAGGGCTTCTTCGACATTCCGACGGACAATCTCTTCGCCACCCGGGTGATGGAAGACGATATCCGCCGCAATTACCGCACCGACGATCTGATGATCGTCTCGCCGGACGTGGGCGGCGTGGTCCGCGCCCGGGCGCTGGCCAAACTGCTCGATGCCGAGATCGCCATCGTCGACAAGCGCCGCCCCAAGGCCGGCGTGTCCGAAGTGATGAATATCATCGGCGATGTGGAAGGCCGGCGCTGCATCCTGTTCGACGATATGTGCGACAGCGGCGGCACGCTCTGCAATGCCGCCGACGCGCTGCTCGCGAAGGGCGCGACCGAGGTCTCGGCCTATGTCACGCATGGCGTGCTCTCCAACGACGCCCAGGGCCGCGTGGCCAAGTCGGCACTGAAGGAACTCGTCGTCACCGACTCGATCACCGAACTGCCTGGTGCCACGCAGACCGACAAGGTCCGGCACCTGTCCGTCGCCCCCCTGCTCGGCGAAGCCATCCGCCGGATCGCCAATGACGAGTCGGTGTCGAAGCTGTTCGACTGACAATCCGGCGGAATTCGCTGACTCTCGCGCGCTCGCGGTGTTGCGCAGCGCTTGTGGATCGGCTATAGCCCGCCGCTCGAAATAACACTGTGGCGCAAGGCCAGGATAGATCGCCGCCCGCGATGGCGCAGGAGGCGGCGTTTGCATTTAAGGAACAGGACCGATGAGCAACATCGTTCTCAACGTTGACGTTCGTGAAGAGACCGGCAAGGGCGCGGCTCGCGCTGCCCGCCGTGAAGACATGGTTCCGGGCGTCCTCTATGGCGGCAAGCCCGGCCCGGTCGCGATCAATCTGCGCGGCAATGAAGTCCGAAAGGCGCTGCTGACCGGCCAGTTCATCTCCAACATGATGGAGCTGAAGCACGACGGGAAGAGCCAGCAGGTCATCGCCCGCGACATCCAGTTCCACCCGGTTTCCGACCAGCCGATGCATGTCGATCTGTTCCGCGTCGACGAGAACACCAAGATCGACGTCGAGGTCCCGGTCCACTTCGTGAACGAGGAAGCCTCCCCGGGCATGAAGCGCGGCGGCGTTCTGAACATCGTGCGTCACACGGTCGAACTGCTCTGCCCGGCCGGCTCCATCCCGGATTCGGTCGAAGCCGACCTCACCGGCCTGGACATCGGCGATTCGATCCACATCTCGGCCATTCCGCTGCCGAAGGGCGTCGAGCCGACCATCACCGACCGCGACTTCACCGTCGCCACCCTGCAGGGTTCGCGCGCCGTCCTGACGCCGGAATCCGAGGAAGAGGAAGGTGCCGAGGAGACGCCGGAAGAGCCGGAAGTCATCAAGCAGAAGGACGAAGGCGAAGACTAAGCCTTCGACCCTGCACGGTCTGGACTACACGATCAGCGAAGCCGGACCCGGCTTCGCTGATTTTGTATCCGCAGCGAACAGCAAGAGTATCTGGCGATGATGATCCTGGCCGGGCTCGGCAATTACGAACCGAAATACCTGCGGAACCGGCACAATGTCGGTTTCATGGCACTCGACGTGATCGCCCATGCCTGGAGCGCCGGTCCCTGGCGCAAGAAATTCCAGGGCCTGTGCTGTGAACTCACCATCGGCTCGAACAAGCTCCTCCTGCTCAAGCCCCAGACTTTCTACAATAATTCCGGCCATTCGGTCGGCGAGGCGGCGAAGTTCTACAAGGTCGACACCGAGAATATCGTCGTCTTCCACGACGAGCTCGACCTCGCCCCGGGCAAGTTCCGGCTGAAGACGGGCGGCGGCGCGGCCGGCAATAACGGCATCAAGTCGATCACCAGCCAGATCGGCCCGGACTTTCGCCGCGCCCGCATCGGCATCGGCCATCCCGGCGATCGGAACCGTGTGACGGGCTATGTCCTGTCAGACTTCGCCAAGGCTGAAGAGGACTGGCTGATCGACCTTCTGGACGCGATCGCCGACAGTCTCGACCTGCTGGCTGCCGGCGATTACGACGCCTTCCAGACCCGCGTGACGCACAAGGCGCCCGCGCCCGAAATCAAGCGGCCCGGCCCGCCCCAAAGCAAGGACTGACACCATGGGTTTCAAATGCGGCATCGTCGGACTTCCGAACGTCGGCAAGTCGACCCTGTTCAACGCGCTCACCCAGACGGCGGCGGCGCAGGCGGCAAACTATCCCTTCTGCACGATCGAGCCGAATGTCGGCGACGTGGCCGTGCCGGAACCGCGCCTGCAGAAGCTGGCCGAGATCGCCGGTTCCAAGGAAGTCATCCCGGCGCGCATGAATTTCGTCGACATCGCCGGCCTCGTTGCCGGCGCCTCGAAGGGCGAAGGCCTGGGCAACCAGTTCCTGGCCAATATCCGCGAGACCGACGCCATCGCCTATGTGCTGCGCTGTTTCGACGATGACGACGTCACCCACGTCGCCAACAAGATCGACCCGCTGGCGGATCTGGAAACCGTCGAGACCGAGCTCATGCTCGCCGATCTGGAAAGCCTGGAAAAGCGCCGCACCAATCTCGAGAAGAAGGCCAAGACCGGCGACAAGGAAGCCAAGCAGCTCCTGCCGCTCGTCGATCTGGCGCTGGAACAGCTCAATAACGGCCGGCCGGCGCGCTTTGCCGAGGTCGACAAGGACGACCGCAAGGCCTGGCGCGGCCTCCAGCTGCTGACCACCAAGCCGGTCCTCTTCATCGCCAATGTCGACGAGGACAGCGCCGCGACCGGCAATGCCTATTCCGAAATCGTCATGAAGCGCGCCGAGGAAGAAGGCGCCGAGGCCGTGGTCATCTCCGCCAAGATCGAGAGCGAGCTGGCCCTGCTCGAGGACGAGGAGCGCACCGAATATCTCGAAGAGCTGGGCCTTGAAGAGGCCGGCCTCGATCGCCTCATCCACACCGGCTACAAGCTGCTGGACCTGCAGACCTATTTCACCTGCGGCCCGAAGGAAGCCCGCGCCTGGACGATCCGCGAAGGCTGGACCGCCCCGCAGGCCGCCGGCGTCATTCACGGCGATTTCGAGAAGGGCTTCATCCGGGCCGAGACCATCGCCTATGACGATTTCGTCGCCTGCGGCGGCGAGAGCGCGGCCAAGGAAGCCGGCAAGATGCGGGCGGAAGGCAAGGACTACATCGTCAAGGACGGCGATGTGATGCACTTCCGCTTCAACGTCTAGGAGCCCCTCGCCCTGGCACTGCGTCAGCGGACCGCATCGGCAGCTCGCCCGGCCTGCGCCAGACTGCGATTTCACCAGCTACGGACCTTGTCATGTCTGCCAATTACCAGCTTCGCGTCACCGAAGCGCGCCAGGCGGCGCGGACCGAAGCCGATGCCATGGGCATTACCGCCGAGATGATCTCGGAGCTGGTCGACACCTTCTACGGTCACGTCCGCAGCGATGACATGCTCGGTCAGGTCTTCGAAAAGGCGATCGGCGATCGCTGGGAACCGCATCTGGAGACGATGAAGCGCTTCTGGTCGGCCATCGTCTTTCATGACGGCGGCTATGGCGGCCGTCCCATGCCGGCGCACATGAAGCTGAAGGCCGAGATTTCGCCGGCGCATTTCGAGCGCTGGCTCGGCCTCTTCGCGCAGACGCTGGACGAACTCGGCCTCGGCGAGGCTGCCAAAGCGGCCTTCCTCGATCGCGCCAACAGGATCGCGGGCAGTTTCCAGGCCCATCTTTTCTACGATCCCTACACGACAGTGCCTCAGGGCTGACACGCCCGTTTGCGTATGGGGGCTGTCCGTATTTGACCGCGCCCGGCGGGTTGCGCCCGCCCTGAGCAGGTCACATATTCACCGGAACGCGCCATCCGGCGCGTTTTCCCGGAGACAGTCATGGTGACTTCGCAACGCCCCCTGGGCGACAGCTTCCCGCTTTCGCTGACAGAATTCGTCGCCCTGCTCGTCGCCATGACGGCCGTGGTGGCGCTGGCGATCGACATGATGCTTCCGGCACTGGACGATATCGCGCGCGATCTGGGCGTCGCGGCGGCGAACGACCAGCAATTCGTCATCACCGCCTATCTTGCCGGCTTCGGCGCGGCCCAGCTGGCCTATGGCCCCCTTTCCGACCGTTTCGGCCGCAAGCCGGTCATCCAGGCCGCGCTGGGCTTCTTCCTCGTGACCAGCCTGATCTGCACGCTCTCGCCCTCCTTCGACCTGCTGCTGGTCGCCCGTTTCCTTCAGGGTGCCGCGGCCGCCGCCTGCCGCGTGATCGCCGTGGCGATCGCACGCGACGTCGCCTCGGGGCGACGCATGGCCGAGATCATGTCCATGGTGATGACGGCCTTCATGGCCGTCCCCGTTCTCGCCCCCGCGCTCGGCCAGGTTATCCTGACCGTCGCGCCCTGGCGCTGGCTGTTCGGTTTTCTCATTCTGTTCGGCGCCGCCCTCATGGTCTGGCTGCAGCTGCGCCTGCCGGAAACCCTGCATCCCGAATTCCGCGTGCGCCTGAAGCTGCGCTCGCTGATCGCGGCTTTCCACGAGACCACGCGCCATCGCCTCATGGTCGGCTATACGCTTGCCGCCATGCCCTTCTTCGGCGGCCTCTACGGCTTCCTCGGCACGTCGCAGCAGATATTCGTCGACCATTTCGGCCTGTCCGACGGACATTTCCCGATCGCCTTCGCGGCCATTGCGGGCGGGATCGGCGTCACCAGCTTCATCAATTCCCGCCTCGTCATGCGGATCGGCCAGCGACGCCTGTCCCACGGCGCACTGGTCGCCTTCACAGCGATCAGTGCGATTCACGCGATCATCCTGATGGCCGGGATCGACAATCTCTATCTCTTCCTCGTCCTGCTGGCGGCAGCCATGGCCTTCCTCGGCCTGATCGCCGCGAACTTCTCGGCGCTGGCGATGGAGCCTGTCGGTCACGTCGCGGGAACAGCATCGGCGGCCTATGGCTTCATGACCGGCGTGGTCGGCGCCCTGATCGGCTCGGCGATCGGCCAGATGTATGACGGCAGTCCCGTCCCGCTCATCGTCAGCCAGACCCTGCTGGCCGCGCTGGCGCTGGTTTTCGTCTTCATGACGGAGCGGGGAAAGCTGTTCGCCGTCGTCGAGGAAGACGGGGCCGAATAGACGGCGACGATACCGCAATAGCGGGTGCCACGCCGCGCAGGGTTTGCTAGCGTTCCGGCCGAACATACCGGGAGGTCGAAGTGTCGTTCAAAGCAATCCGTTACGAGGTCGAGGACCAGGTCGCGACCCTTACGCTGAACCGTCCGCACAGGCTCAACGCCTTCACCTACGAGATGGGCGACGAGGTCGTCGCGGCTTTCGACGAGGCCGATGTGGACGACGGCGTGCGCGCAATCATCGTGACGGGCGAGACGCCAGCCTTCTGCGCCGGCGCCGACCTCTCGACCGGCGCGGAGACCTTCGATCTCGTCTCCAGGGCGCAGGACAGCGGCGAGTTCGACGACAGCGATCCGCGCTGGCGCGACCAGGGCGGGGTGATGAATCTGCGCATCTGGAATTCGACCAAGCCCGTGATCGGCGCGATCAACGGCGCCGCCGTGGGCATCGGCGCGACCATGATCCTGCCCATGGATATCCGTCTCGCCTCGATGGAGGCGAAGTTCGCCTATCCCTTCGCCAAGCGCGGCATCGTCTGGGACGGCTGCGCGAGCTGGTTCCTGCCGCGCGTGGTCGGCATTTCCACCGCCATGGACTGGGGACTGACAGGCCGCACTTTCTCGGCCGCCGAAGCCTTCGAGAACGGGCTGGTCGCCAAGGTCGTGCCCGCCGAGGATCTGATGGCCGAGGCCCGCGAACGCGCCCGCCTGATCGCCGAGCGCTGCGCACCGGTCTCGGTCTCGCTGATGAGGCGCATGGCCTGGAGAATGCTGGGAGCGAACAGTCCGATGGAGGCCCACCGCGTCGAGACGAAAGGCATTCTCTACGCCGGCATGGGACCGGACGCCAAGGAGGGCGTGATGTCCTTCCTGGAAAAACGCGCGCCGGACTTCCCGATGAAGCCCTCGACCGACATGCCGCCCTGGTATCCCTGGTGGGACGAGAGCGAGGACACGTACTAGGGCCTACCGGACCGGGCTTTCGCTAGAGCAGCGTGCCTTCGGCCACCTTCACGGCCTCGCCACCCATCATCAGCTCGGCGAGCTTGCCGCCCTCCTTGCGCAGGCGAAGGCGGATATGGCTCGGCCGGCCCATCTCCAGGCCCTGGAAGAGGCTGACGGAATGTTCGCCATCGCCGAGACCGGCCTGTTCGGCGACAAGGCCCGCAAAGGCCGCAGCCGCACCGCCGGTCGCCGGATCCTCGGCAATGCCCAGATGCGGTCCGAACATGCGCGCACGCCAGTCCGGCGTGTGCTTGGTCGCACTCGCCTTGGTGACGACATAGGCGCAGACCGGCTCGTCGCCGCCGAACACACGCTCGAAGGCTGCCATGTCGATGCGGATGCGGGCCAGGTCTTCGGGATAGCGCACGGGAATGATGGCGAAGGGAACGCCGGCGGACCAGATACCGCCCGTAACCGGCGTGTCGAGCAGATCGCCCGGATTGAGACCCAGAGCTTCTGCCATGCCGTCCAGCTCCGGCAGTTCGCCAAGCTGTTCGGGCAGGCGCGGCACGAAGAAGCGGGACGAGCCCAGCCGGTCGTCGTCCAGACGGGCATCGGACGTCACGTCTCCCACGCGCTCCTCGAGCACGAAACGGCGCACCTTGCCCTGCGCGGCACCCGTCTTCATGGCCAGCGCCACGCTGGCCCCCACCGTCGGGTGACCGGCGAAGGGCAATTCCTCGGTCGGCGTGAAAATCCGCAGGCCGTAATCGGCGTCGCGCCCGGCCGGCTCGGTGATGAAGACCGTCTCGGACAGATTGAACTCGCCGGCAATGACCTGCATGTCGGCATCGTCGAGACCGTCGGCATCGAACACCACGGCCAGCGGATTGCCCGCATAGGCATGGCCGGTGAAGACGTCGAGAATGAAATAGGGATGGCTCATCGCGCTCAGACCTCCTCGGCCGCGTCATCGAGGTCTTCCTCGGTCAGGCCGCCATCCACGCGCCACCCATAGCCATCGCCCTGGGCGAGCGTGTCGGCCAGCCAGGGCAGCGCTGCGACCAGTCTTTCCTCCAGCCAGTAAGGCGGATTGACGACGACCACGCCGGCCCCGGCCAGCTTGCCCTCGCTCGCGAGGTCACGGGTCCACAGATCGGCGCGCAGGATTTTTTCCGGCTCCAGCCCCTTTTCCGAAATGAGCCACTCGGCGAGCCCGTTGTCGAAGCGGTCGGCGGCCCAGAGATTCTTCAGCGAGCGCCAGAAGATATAGGTCCCGGTCGGCCATTGCGGCAGCGCGCCCATCACGGCCTCGGCCATATGCGCCAGCTCGTCGCGATCCTCGAAGGGCGGGTCGATCAGGACCAGGCCGCGCTTTTCCTTCGGTGGCAGCAGGCTCTTGAGCGCCTTGTAGCCGTCGCGTTGTTCCACCTTCACGCGCTTGTCGCGGCGATAGCGGGCGTCGAGCGTCTTGGAGTCCTCGGCGTGAAGTTCGCAGAGATGAAGGCGGTCCTCCTCGCGTGCCAGGCGGGCAGCGATCTCCGGCGAGCCGGGATAATGGCGCATGCCGTCCGGATTCATCTCCCTGATGATGTCGAGATACGGGCCCAGCGCTTCGGAGACGGGCTCGGGCAGATCGGCATCGAGCAGGCGGCCGATCCCGTCCTTCCACTCCGGCGAGCGCTCGGCTTCGCTGGAGGAGAGATCGTATCCGCCGATCCCGGCATGGGTGTCGATCACCCGGAAGGCTTTCGGCTTGGTCTTGAGATGTTCGAGGCACAGGGCGAGCACGCTGTGCTTGAGAACGTCGGCGAAATTTCCGGCATGGAAAGCGTGTCTGTAATTCATGGCGGCGCTATAGCGTGAACACCGGTCCATGGCCATCCGGGAAGTCTCCCGCAATAGCGGACAGGCATCTGAAAACCGGGTCGCCAGATCGTCCGGCCTGTCATAGTTTCGGGGCACAGATCGTGAGGGGAAGCATGTTCGTCAAACTTTACCGCCGCTTGCAGGAAGAAGCCGCGCAGGAACGCCGGGTCTACAAGGCCGGCTGGTTCTTCAAGGAAGACAAGGCGAGCCTGATCTGGGACGCGCCGAAACCGGTCAGCTTCGACAATCCGCGGCCGGCCACGTCGAAATCGGCCCAGTCCTGCCCGGCCGCGATCGAGTTCGACCGCCGGCATTTCGTCATCAACTGTCCGGTCGATCTGCATCTGCGCATGGTGAAGAACGCCCAGGGCCAGCTCCAGCTGACCAATGTGGAAGGCCCGATGGCCTCGACGCGCCCGGCCGGCCTGCAGCAGATCCTCATGCTCTCGCCGCAGAACGAGTGGCGCCATCCGCAGCGTCCCATGCTGCAGCTGGTCACGCCCTTCGTCTTCATCTCCGACGACCCGCTCTATGTGAACCAGTTCCCGCCCTTCCTGCATTACGAGACCCAGCAGCGCCCCGGCGTCATGCTGTGCGGACGTTTCCCGGCTGATATCTGGCCTCGGGTTCACATGTGGGCCTTCGAGTGGCACGACCTCAACAAGGATCTCATCCTCAAGCGAGGCGAGCCGCTCTTCTATGTCCGCTTCGAGGCGCCGGACCCGGCTGCGCCGATCCGTCTGGTCGAAGCCGAGCGTACCGAAGAGCTGAAAAGCTTCATGAACTCGATCCTGGACGTGACGAATTTCGTCAATCAGAGCTTTCAGCTCTTCAAGACCGCGCGCGAGCGGCGGCCCGAGACCCTGCTGGTGGAAAAGAAACGCTGAGGCGGTCGGCGGGTTGCCAATCACCACATTACCGAGGCAGGCTCGCCCCTTCCCAGGCCCGGAATAGCGGCCTAGTTTCCCCGCATACCAGATCGGGGAGACACCAATGATCCGACTTCTTGCCGCCGCCCTCGGTGCGGCGCTCATCTCCACTGCCGCGACGGCCCAGAACAATGGGGGCCAGGACGACAGCGCCGCCGCCGAGGCGCCGCGCGTCTATGAAAGCCGCGGCCAGGTCAATGTGAACGGCGAGCGCATCCGCTATACCGCCACGGCCGGCGAGACCTTCCTGCGCGACGAGGACGGCAATCCGACCGCCTCCATCTTCTCGACCAGCTATATCGCGGACGGCTACGGCGATCCGCGCACGCGTCCGGTCGCCTTCGTCTTCAATGGCGGCCCCGGTTCGGCCAGTCTCTGGCTGCATATGGGCGTGTTCGGCCCGCAGCGGCTCGCCCTGCCGAATGCCACCGATGACGGTGCCGCGCCCTATGACGTCGTCGAGAATGTCCACTCCATCCTGGACGTCGCCGACCTCGTCTTCGTCGATCCGGTGGGCACCGGCTGGAGCCGCCCGCTCGGAGAAGCCGAAGGCGCCGACTTCTGGGGCGTCAACGAGGACGCCGAGAGCCTGGCCCAGTTCATTCGTATCTGGCTGTCGGAAAACCAGCGCTGGAACTCGCCCAAATACCTGCTCGGCGAAAGCTACGGCACGCTGCGCATCGGCTCTCTTCTTAACCAGCTGGAGGGCGGGTTCACCGACGTCGCCATCAATGGCGTCGCCCTGATCTCCACCGTGCTCGATTTCCGCTATGACGATACGTCCGAGGGCAATGATATCGGCTATGTCGGCCTGATGCCGGGCTTTGCCGCCACGGCCTGGTATCACGGCAAGGTCGACCGCTCGGCCTGGAACGGCGATCTGGAAGCCTTCCTCGGCGATGCCCGCAGCTTCGCCATCGAGGAATACATGCCGGCGCTGATGCACGGCGTGCATCTGCCGGCGGACCGCAAGGCCCGCGTCATCGGCGAGCTGTCGCGCTTCACCGGCCTGTCCGAGGACTTCCTCGACCGCGCGAACATGCGTGTCTCGCTCTGGCGCTTCATGCGCGAGCTGCGTCGGGATGAAGGCCTCTCCGTAGGCCGCCTGGACAGCCGTTTCACCGGTCCGGAAGTCGACGGGATCGGCGAAGGTCCGGAACAGGATCCGAGCTTCTACGGCATCGACGGCAGCTATACCGCTTCCATGCTGGACTATTTCGGCCGTACGCTCGGCGTCGACATCACCGAATACTATTCGACCATCGGCGGCGTCGGCGACTGGAACTGGGATGCCGGCCGCACGGGCGACAACAACTACATCAATGTCGCGCCGTGGATCGCCCGCGCCATGCGCCAGAACTCCGATCTCGAAGTGCTGGTCGCGCAGGGCTATTACGACCTGGCCACGCCCTTCTTCGCGGCCGAGCTGATGTTCAGCCAGCCCGGTTTCGACCAGGACCGCGTGACCTTCACCTATTATGAAGCCGGACACATGATGTACATCCACGAGCCCTCGCTCGTGACCTTCACCGAAGATGTCCGTGACATGATCCGCGACTAGCGGACAAGGGCCGGGCGCGGCGTCCTATTTCAGGGCGCCGCGCGCCGCCAGCCAGCCGACCAGCCCGATCGACAGGATCTGGCCGAAAAGCGTGACATAGCTCGAGACCGGCGCCTGCCCTGTCAGCAGGACCTGATAGTAGGGATTCTCATTGGCGAGGAACCAGTCGACCTTGTCGGCGGCGAACGCGCCCAGATAGGACACCAGCGCGAAGCGGCTCCGCATAAGCAGGAGAAACATCGTCAGCAGGATCAGCACCAGTCCGGAAAAGAAGAAGACTTCCTGGGTCCAGTGCAGGCTGGCGATAAAGGCATAGGCGTCCATGCCGGCACCTTCGCGTGCCCACACGCCGAGACGCACGCCGATATCCATGGCCGCCCACCAGAGCCAGATGGCGGTTTCGAAACCGATCAGCGCGATGGCGGCGGAATAGAGAATGCCGTGCCGGCCCCACCAGCTTCCGGTTTTGCGGCGTGCAGTCGAAACCTTCATGTCAGCCTTCCCGCATCGCCCCATTCCGGAACCGGGTCGCCGGGCATTCCGGATAGTCGATCAATCCAGACTCCTGTTTCCAAGACTTACCAGAAGCATTGCAAGCCATTCGCATCGAGGCAAGGCGCCAGAGCGGTAATCCGCGCCGGGGGCGAAGCCTATTCGCCCTCGAATTCCACCAGCGAGGACACCGGGACGCCGAGCGCCTCGATGCGTCTGGCTCCGCCCAGATCCGGCAGGTCGATTACGAAGGCGGCGCCCACGACGGTCGCGCCGGCGCGCTGCAGGAGTTTGATCGAGGCTTCCGCCGTGCCGCCGGTCGCGATGAGGTCGTCGACCAGGAGCACGCGGTCGCCCTCGCGGATCGCGTCGACATGGATCTCGATCGCATCCTGGCCGTATTCCAGCTCGTATTCCTCGATCAGCGTACGATGCGGCAGTTTTCCCCGCTTGCGGACGGGCGTGAAACCGACCGAGAGCTGGTGGGCGACCGCGCCGCCGAGGATGAAACCGCGCGCCTCGGTACCCGCGACCTTGTCGATCTTGGCACCAGCCCAGGGCTGGACCATCTGGTCGACCGCGACCCGGAAAGCCCGCGCATCGCCGATCAGCGTGGTGACGTCGCGGAACATGATCCCGGGCTTGGGATAGTCGGGAATGGAGCGGATGGCGGATTTCAGATCCATCGATCGAGACCTCTTTCGCGGCACCGGCCCGGCCGGCCCGTCCAGTGTTCAATGCCGGCCGGTCCGGCGCAATATGCGGTCGCAGCCGGTAGACGGTAGCCCGTAGCCGGTCAGTTTTCGCGCAATTCCTGCGCCCGCGCCCGGGTCAGGGCGATGCGGCAATCCAGAGCGATTTCCTCGCGCGATTCCGCACTGAGGAACATCAGCGCCGCCCGGCGGTCGCATTCGGCATCGCGATAGGCCAGCCAGGCGCTCTGCGCAGCCTCGAAACTCGCTTCGGCGCGGAACATGCCGCCACTGTCCATATCGGTCTCGGCGGCTTCCTCGCGCGCATCCTCTGCCGCGGAGTCGAGCGCGTCCGCGGCGGTCTCGAGCAGATCGACGAGGCATCCGCGGCGGGCGCGCCAGTCGGTGACATGCTCGGCACATTCCAGCGCGGGACGCGCACTACCAGTCTCCGGCATGGCCGGAGCCTGCCCGGCAAACAGCCACAATCCGGCCAACAGCCCAGACACCATGATGAACTCCCCTTTTCGATACCCGGTCTTTATGGACGAGCCCGGCCAGCGGGGAAAGCCCGTCGTGCCTTCGTCTCAGAGGACGCGTCCGGCTATGGACTTGAGATGGGCGACCAGTTCCGGATCCCGGGCCGCAGGCGGCGTGATCACGGCCTTGTCGAGCACGGTCTCGATCCCGGCCGGCGACGGCGGGCGCGGGCGAGACTCCAGCGAGGCGGTGAGCCGTTCGAGAAGGCGGCGCGCCTTGACCGTGTTTCCCTTCATGACCGCGAGCACGGCTTCCACGTCCACGCTCGCCTCGCCGTCATGCCAGCAATCATAATCCGTGACCATGGCGATGGAGGCGTAGGGCAGTTCGGCCTCCCGGGCGAGCCGCGCCTCGGGCATGTTGGTCATGCCGATCACATCCATGCCCCAGCTGCGATAGAGCTCGCTTTCGGCACGCGTGGAGAATTGCGGTCCCTCGATGACGAGATAGGTCCCGCGGCGATGAATGCGCAGGCCTTCCGCCTCGCCGGCATCGGCCAGCAAGCCCGCCAGCCTGCCGCAGACCGGGTCCGCCATCGGCACGTGCGCAACGCAGCCCTCGCCGAAAAAGCTCCTCGCCCGGCTGTGGGTGCGGTCGACATACTGGTCGACGACGACGAAATCGCCCGGTGCGAGGCCCTCGCGCAGGGAGCCGCAGGCGGAGATGCCAACGATATCGCTGCAGCCGGCGATTTTCAGGGCGGCTATGTTGGCGCGAAAGGGAATCTCCGTCGGCGGGACGACATGCCCCGGTCCGTGTCGCGGCAGAAAGACCAGCTCGACCCCATTGAGACGGCCCCGGGTCAGCGGCGCGGACGGTGCGCCCCAGGGCGTATCCACCGTCTCGGTCCGCACGTCCTCGAGCCCGGGCAGGGCATAGAGCCCCGAGCCGCCGATAATGCCCAGTGTCCAATCCGTCATACCGCCCCTCGATTCCGGCGCTTGAACAGAAAAGGCCGCGAACGAACCCGCTCGCGGCCTTTCGGATTACAGTCGGCGCAAGGCCTAGTGCTTCACGTTCGCCCAGACCTGGCGATAGGCCAGATAGACGAGAATTGCGAAGATGAAGAGGTAGAAGAGGACCATCACGCCCATCTGCTTGCGCGCTTCCATGTGGGGGTCGCCCGCCCAGCTCAGGAAGGTGGTCACGTCTTCGGCCATCTGCTCGACCGTGGCTTCCGTGCCGTCGGCATAATCGATGATGCCTTCGACCAGCGGCGGAGCCATGGCGATCGCGCCACCTGCGAAATACGGGTTGTAGTACTGGCCGGCCGCGAGGTGGGCGTCTTCCGGCGCTTCCTCGTATCCGGTCAGCAGCGAGTAGATGTAGTTCTCGCCGCCCGTACGGGCCTTGACGATCAGAGACAGGTCCGGCGGGTAGGCGCCGCCATTGGAGGCACGGGCCTGCTGCTCGTTCTCGAACGGCGCCGGGAAGGCGTCGGACGGAAGCCCCTCACGCTCGAACATGTCGCCGTCATCATTCGGACCGTCCATGACCATGTAGGACGCGGCGATCTGCATGACGATCGGATTGTCGTTCGGGTTGGCATAGCGCTCATCCTCGAACGGACCGCCCGACTGGCCCAGATTGCGGAACCGCATGAGATCCATGGCGTGGCAGGAGGAGCAGACCTCCTGGTAGACCTGGAAGCCGCGCTGAATGGCCTCGCGGTCATAGGTGCCGAAGGGACCGTCATGGTGCCAGTGGTGCTGGTGCGGCGCATGCTGCTCGCCCTCGAATGCCATGGCGGCACCGGAGGAGAGACCGAAGGCTGCCAGGGCAGCGGCGAAAATACGGGTCATTTTCATGATCGTCGCTCCCCTTACGCCTTGCTCTCGCCGAGGACCGAAGCCTCGATCGAGGCCGGTCGCGGCTTGGGTTTCTCGATGATGCCCAGAACCGGCAGGATCACCAGGAAGTAGGCGAAATAGTACAGCGTCAGGAATTGTGCGAGGTGCACGAATTTCAGGCCGCCGATGAAGGGATCGTCCGGGTTCTTCGCACCGCACCAGCCAAGGCCGAGGGCGGCGATCACGAAGAAGATGAAGAACCAGCGCGTCAGCGGACGGAAGCGCATGGAGCGAACCTTGGACGTGTCCAGCCAGGGCAGGACGAAGAGGATCGCGATGGCGCCGAACATGGCCAGAACGCCGCCGAGCTTGGCGTCGATCGGACCGATGTCGAACGTCACGGCCCGCAGGATCGCGTAGAATGGCAGGAAATACCATTCCGGGACGATGTGCGCCGGCGTCGAGAGCGGGTTCGCCTCGATATAGTTGTCGGCGTGGCCCAGAACCGTCGGCAGGAAGAAGACGAAGACCGCGAAGATCATCAGATAGACGATGATCGCGAAGCCGTCCTTCACCGTGTAGTACGGGTGGAAGGGCAGCGCGTCCTTCTTCGGGTCCTTGACGTCGATACCGACCGGATTGCCGTTGCCCGGCACGTGCAGCGCCCAGATGTGGAGGCCGACGACGCCGGCGATCACGAAGGGCAGCAGGTAGTGCAGCGAGAAGAAGCGGTTCAGCGTGGCCTGGCCGACCGAGAAGCCGCCCCAGAGCCATTCGCGGATCGCATCGCCGACGAAGGGCAGCGCGCCGATCAGATTGGTGATCACCATGGCGCCCCAGTAGGACATCTGGCCCCACGGCAGGACGTAGCCCATGAAGGCGGTCGCCATCATCAGCAGGTAGATCACGACGCCGAGGATCCAGAGGATCTCGCGCGGCGCCTTGTAGGAACCGTAATACAGGCCCCGGAACATGTGCAGGTAGACGGCGACGAAGAAGAAGCTCGCGCCGTTGGCGTGCATGGACTGGATCAGCCAGCCGAAGGGAACGTCGCGCGTGATGCGGGCAACGCTCTGGAAGGCCATGTCCTCGTGCGCCACATAGTGCATGGCGAGCACGATGCCGGTGATCAGCTGGATCATCAGGAAGACGGCGAGAATACCGCCGAACGTCCACCAGTAGTTCAGGTTACGCGGCGTCGGGAAGTCGACGAAGCTGTCCCAGCCGAGACGGATGATCGGAAGACGCTCGTCGAGCCACTTCTCGACGCCCGTCGACGGATTGTAGGTCGAAGGTCCGCTCATGCTACTGCCCACCCCGATTCAGATGCTTCCTCAGGCGACAGACCGATTTTGACGGTCGTCTCGCTCTCGAAATAATAGTCCGGGACCGGGAGGTTTTCCGGCGCCGGGCCGCGGCGGATTCGCGCAGACGTGTCGTAGTGCGAACCGTGGCAGGGGCAGTACCAGCCGTCATAGTCGCCGGTATTGGCGCCCAGGCCGAGCGGCACGCAACCGAGGTGCGTGCAATTGCCCTTCACGATAAGGTATTCCGGGTTCAGCACGCGGTTGGCATCGGTGCCCGGCGTGCCGGCCGGAAGATTGTCGTTGCGCGCTTCCGCGTCGGGCAGAGCGCTGAGCTCGACTGCGCGAGCCTCCTCGATCTCCGCTTCGGTGCGGTGCCGGATGAAGACCGGACCACCGCGCCACATGACGGTGATTTCCGATCCGACCGGTACAACCGACACATCGACGCGGATGGACCCCAGCGCCAGCGTATCCGCTGCGGGGTTCATCTGATCGATAAACGGCCAGGCCACGAGACCGCCACCGACAGCGGCCGCGCCGCCAGCAGCGATATAGATGAAGTCGCGGCGGGACGGTTCCTGACCGTGTCCACCGGGCGCGCCGTTCTCTTCCGTCACGAGCCGACCTCTTCTCTTATCCATTAACGGGAACGCGACATGCGGTCCCTGCCCCAGAAAAACTTGACGTGACCCGCATGCGCGGGCCAGACGCCGTATAAACTAATCCCGGACGCACTGACCAGCACGCGACGCAACGCCGCATGCACAAAGGGCAGGCTCCGGCCAGTGCGCGGCTTAAAATGCGGATCGTTTTTTTTCAACCTGATATTCCGCAAAACCTCGGCGCGGCCATGCGCGTCGCGGCCTGTTTCGGGGCGGAACTCGACATCATCGAACCCTGCGCCTTTCCTCTGACAGACAAGGGAATCCGCAAGGCTGCCATGGATTACAGAGCCGCTATTACGCCCGTCCGGCATGCGGCGTGGAACGCCTACAGGCAAAGTGCAGATAGTAAGTCGGGCCGGCTTGTCCTGTTCACGACAAAATCTGCTGAAAACCTCTGGGACTTCCGATTCCGCCCCGATGACCGACTGCTCTTCGGCCGGGAAAGCGCAGGCGTGCCGGACGAAGTCCATGACGCGGCGGATTGTCGCGTCCGCATTCCGATTCGCCCGGACATGCGCTCGCTCAACGTCACGGTCAGCGCCGGCATCGCCCTCGCCGAGGCGAGCCGGCAACTGGGACTACCCCTCTGAAGACGCGAGGGCGCGAAGAAACACTACGCCGTTCTCGGCCTCGAGAATCGCTCCGAAAAAGGCGCCCATACCATCACAGGCCAGCGCGTAATCCGCCCGTCCCATGGGCCGGCGCTCGCCTAGCAGATCGACATTCTCGGCGCCCATCGTTTCGATCAGAGCCATGCCGGCGAGCTGCTGCACCTCGGGAATCAGCGAGGCATCATAGGGAACCAGCTCGTCTGCCGCTCCATTGGTCAGCTCGGCCATCCGGCGCGCCATCGGCATCGGGTCGATGCCCATATCTGTCAGGTCGGGGGTCGGTGGGCTTCCCTCGAATTGATCCGGAAAGAAAAAGCCGTAGCAGGCGTCCGGATGGTCAGCGAGCGGTCCCGAAGTGAGCGCATACAGCTCGGAATAATACGCCAACAGCGCCTCGTCGGTCGCTCGCGGCGCGTAGGTTTCTATCAGCCAGACACCGATCTCCTCGCCCATTTGGCCGGACACCGCGAGGGCCTCGTCGCGACCGCCGCTGCGATAGGCGTCGAGCACGGCCAGCCGCCAGGTCTCCGCACGCTCGGGCGCGTTTTCCTGCAAGGCGATGAAGAAAGGTTCGCTTTCGAGCTCCACGGCGATCGAGGCCTCGAGCTCTGCGACTTCCGCCTCGGCAACGAAGGCTCGAATATGCGGGCCGAGATACGGCTCCAGATAGGCCGGAAGAAAGCGCCCGCCGGCCAGGGCCAGGCCGATCATCGCCGCCATGCCTAGCATGCCCATCGTTCCGTCGCGGCCCTTCGGCAGAATCTGGCCCAGAAGCCCGCCCAACGCACCGCCGATCCCGCCGCCGATGGCAGCGAGTATAATATCCGTCAAATCCATGATGTCCCCCCGGACGCAAAACAGGCGGTGAGGTTATTCCGGGTATTCGCGATCGGCAATAATCGCGTATCCACCCCGCTTTTGCCCGTCCGCGACACACCGCGTGCTTGCCCTCGCCCGTCACTCCGCTAAACATCGCGCCATGACCGAGACACCCAAGCCCGACACCGCCGGTTCCGACCTCCAGTGCCAGTCCGCAAAGGCCTGGTTCGAGGATCTTCGCGACCAGATCTGTGCTGAATTCGAGCGGCTCGAGGACGAAGCGCCGGCCGATCTTTATGACGGCGAGCCGGGCCGGTTCGAGCGGGAAGCCTGGACGCGTGGCGACGGGTCGAAGGATGAGGGCGGCGGCACGATGGCCATCATGCGCGGCCGCCTGTTCGAGAAGGTCGGCGTGCACGTCTCTGCGGTGAAGGGCGAGTTCTCGGAACAGTTCCGCAAGCAGATCCCCGGTGCCGCCGAAGACCCGCGCTTCTTCGCCACCGGCGTCTCGCTGATCGCGCACATGTGGTCGCCGAAAGTCCCGGCCGTTCACATGAATACGCGCTTCATCACCACCACCGAGTGGTGGTTCGGCGGCGGTATGGACCTCACCCCGGTGCTCGACAGTGCCCGCACTCAGGACCATCCCGACGCGCAGGATTTCCACGCCGCCTGCAAGGCGGCCTGCGACGGGCATGGCGAGGACTACCACGCCCGTTTCAAGAAATGGTGCGACGAGTATTTCTACCTGCCCCACCGCGACGAGCCGCGGGGCATTGGCGGGATTTTCTACGATCGCCACAATAGCGGCGACTGGGATGCCGACTTCTCCTTCACCCGCGATGTCGGTCTCGCCTTTCTCGACATCTACCCGAAACTCGTCCGCCGCCGCATGGGCGAGAGCTGGACGCCGGAAGACCGCGAGGAGCAGCTCGTGCGCCGCGGCCGCTATGCCGAGTTCAACCTGCTCTATGACCGCGGCACGAAATTCGGCCTCGAGACCGGCGGCAATGTGAAGTCGATCCTGTCCAGCATGCCGCCCGAGGCGAAGTGGCCCTGACGGCGAAGGCAGTCCATCCGCATCCGGTCATGCCCGCCCGCGCATCCAAGGAGCATGACCGAGCTTACGCACCCGAGGCCAGAGCCTTCCGCGCCGCGCACCATCGAACGTTTCCAGGCCGCTATTTCCGGCACCGCCTTCTCGCCGCACCGGCATGATGATTACACGCTCGCGCTGACCACGCGCGGCGTTCAGACCTTCGATTATTGCGGCGCCACGCGGCATTCGCAGCCGGGCGAAGTTGTGGTCCTGCACCCCGACGAGATGCATGACGGCCGGCCGGGCACGGAGGACGGCTTCGCCTATCGCGCCATAACCCTGCCGCCGGAGCTTATCGCCGCGCTCCGGCCGGGCACACCCCTGCCCCATCTGACCGGCGGCGTAAGCCGCGATGCGCGCCTGCGCACCGCTCTGCTCGCCATCATGGAGGGCGGAGACGCCGAAGGTTTCGGCGCAGAATCCCGCCTCCTCGACCTGCTGCACGCCCTCGACGCCCTCTCGGATGCTGCGGAAACCGCGAGGGCTCCGGCAGCCGAGGCCGTCGAGCGGGCACGGCGGCACCTCACCGACCGCATGGAAGACCGCGTCAGCCTGTCCGAACTGGAAGCCGTCAGCGGGCTCGACCGCTGGCAATTATCGCGCGATTTCCGGACGCTGCTTGGCACCAGCCCCTATCGCTACTGGCAGATGCGCCGCCTGGAACGGGCGCGAGACCGGATTGCCTCCGGAGACGCGCTGGCAGAGACGGCCTATGCCTGCGGCTTTTCCGACCAGGCCCATCTCACACGCCAATTCCGGCAGGCCTTCGGATTGACGCCGCGCGCCTGGCAGATGCTGATCTCGGATGCAGGCATGCCGTCCCGCACGATCGTTCAATAAACCTGCCGACAACCGTGCGAGACACTGGGGTCACGGCCCGAGAGCCGCCCTGTTCACAGTTCCGAGATGACCCCATGACCGACACTTCCCCAACCGCGGCCACCACCCCGGACCAGGCGACGCCCCTTCCCGCCAGGAATTCCTCCCGGTTCGGCGTGCTCGCCGAACTCGCCCTCGTGATCGCCGTTATGGTGGGCTCCAAGCTGATCTTCGACCGGATCGTCTGGACCTATGCGGGACCGCTCTCCCTGCTCTGTACTTTCACACTGCTGCTTGTCATCACCCGGCTGCGCCGCGAGAGCTGGAGCAATTTCGGCCTTGTGAAGCTGCGTCGCTGGTGGTCCTGGCCGTTGATCATTCCCCAGGCCCTGCTGGGCTTCGCCGCGATCGGCCTGATCGGGGCCGGCACCGCATTCCTCGGCGACGCACTGGGTTTCTGGTCGACGGACACGATACCGGAGGGCGTCGAGGCCCGGTTCGGCAATGTGGTGGGCAATCTGCCCGTCTATCTGGGCTGGATTGCGCTGTCCTGGATCAGTGCCGGTTTCGGCGAGGAAGTCTTCTTCCGCGGCTACATGATCAACCGGGCCGGCAAGTTCTTTCCGAAGGCATGGTGGGGGACGGCCTTCGCGGTCCTGCTGCCTGCCATCGGGTTCGGCATCGTGCACATGTATTATCAGGGCCTTCGCGGTCTCGTCGTGACTGGAATGATCGGTCTGGCGCTGGGCACGCTCTACATTCTCTACAAGCGCAATATCTGGCCGCTCGTCATCGCCCACGGCGCCTTCGACACGCTCACCTTCACCGCCTTCTATCTCGATCTCGACGTCTGACGGAGCGGCGGAATCGCAGGCAACAAAAAACCCCGGCTCGAGGGCCGGGGTTTTTCTGTATTCGGAGGCGTCCGGCGCTAGTGCTTTTTCAGCCGCGCGATCAGCTCTTCCTTGGACGGCTCGAAGCGTTCGGCGATCCAGTGCGCCTTGAGTTCGTCCAGCGCGTCGCCAAGCATCGGACCCGGCTCGTAGCCGAGCAGGATGAGGTCGCCGCCCTTCACCGGAAATTCCGGCTCCTGCCATTCGCGGGCGAATTTGGCGAGCAGGGTCCAGTCGCGCGGCGGCGGGGCGACTTCGCCCGCGGCCTGCAGCCGGACCTGGTCCTCGAAGGCACGGGCGCCCAGAGACATGATCGCGCGTTCCGCAGCGGCCATATCGGAGAAGGCCTCGGTGACCTCTTCGCGATGCGTCGGGTCGACTGCCCCCTGGAGGCGCCGCGCTTCCGCATTCGACATTTTCAGATTGCCGGCCATGGTCCTGATCCTTTCCGGTCCGCCATCGGCGAGCGCCGCGAATCTCAAAAGCGAATCGGGCACTAACTCGTATTCTACATCCTGAGCAATGATACCGCGCAGGACTCTTAATGATCCGTTCACTCCGAGCAGGATTTCCAGCAAGCCGATTTCCCGCATCACTGTGACGGCCGGTCCCGGATCGCGTGCGGACAAAAGCTTTTTCAGCTCGGACCAGACCCGCTCTGCCGATAAATTATGCAGCCCGTCTTTCAGCGCCGCCACAGCCGCGATCGCGGCCGGATCGGGCGTACCGGCACCGTACCAGGCCTCGAATCGGAAAAGTCGGAGAATGCGCAGATAGTCCTCGCGAATCCGCTCTTCCGCATTTCCCACGAAGACGAAACGCCGGTCGGCGAGGTCCGCGAGCCCGCCGGTCGGGTCGTGGATGACGCCGTCCATGTCGGCATAAAGGGCGTTGAGGCGAAAATCCCGGCGGCGGGCATCCTCGGTCCAGTCCTCGGTGAAGGCGACGACGGCGCGGCGCCCGTCGGTCTCGACATCGCGCCGCAGGGTCGTGACCTCGAAGGGCTGCCCCTCGCAGATCACGGTAATCGTGCCATGGTCGATGCCGGTCGGCACGGCCTTGAGACCGGCCTTGCGGGCCGCGTCCATCACCGCCTGCGGCAGGAGCTGGGTGGCGATGTCGATATCCCTGACCTCGGCACCTATCAGGGCGTTGCGCACGCAGCCGCCGACGAAACGGGCCCCGCCGGGGCGGGCCGCATCGAGCGCCGCCATGACCCGGCGGGTCGTGTCGGCGCGCATCCAGTCATGCTCGGCAGGGTCGAGCCGCGGCGCGGTCATCACTGCGGGTCTTCCGGGTCGTCTTCCCCGGCATCATCCTCCGGTTCGAGGTCGACGAAATGACCGGGCACCATCTCGCCGTCGACCACGCGCGGCGGGACGTATTGTTGTCCGGGACGGCCGCTGCCGGCGCTGTCGAGGAAGACCAGAACCAGGAAGGCGAGTACGGCGAGCGTGACTCCCGCCGCGGTGAGTTTCGCGGTCGGCGTCGCATGAAGGGGGTGCTCGGTCCGGGACTGCCAGCGCCAGATGAAGAAGAGCAAGAAGGGCAGCAGGAAGGAGGCGAGCTGGATGAGGGTGATACGGATCATGATTCAACCATATAACCGATCGTGCAGGGATTTCAGCATCCCCGCCGTCGCACCCCAGATATACCGCCCCTGCCAGGGCATGGCGTAATAGTGGCGGGTAATGCCCTGCCACTCGCGCGAATGACGCTCGTGATTGGCCGGGTCCATCAGGAAATCGAAGGGCGCCTCGAACACGTCGGCCACCTCGCCCGGGTCCGGGCACAGCCGATAGCCGGGATGGATCACCCCGACGAAGGGCGTGACGAGAAAGCCCGTGACGGTTTCATAGCCGTCGAAACTGCCAAGCAGTTCGACGTGCTCCGCGGCAATCCCCACCTCCTCGTACAGTTCGCGCACGGCGGCCTCGGCCGGTGTCTCGCCGCCCGGATCGACGCCGCCGCCGGGAAAACTGATCTGACCGGCATGCTTGGCCAGGTGAGCAGCGCGTTCGGTCAGCAGGAGGCGGGGCGGTCCGTCATGCAGGATCAGAGGAGCGAGAACGGCCGCCGGACGCAGGACGGCCGCGCCGGACCGGCGTACGCCGTTCAGATCGCCATCGCCGCGCACGGGATCGCGCACCGGCGCATCGACCGGATCCAGCTTCTGCCGCAAATGCTCGACCAGCGCATCGCTTGGCAAGGTGTCTCGCAGCCTCATGCCGGCCCCAGCGGATAGAATTCGCCCTGGCTCCAGACCCCCGTCACGCCGTCTTCGGTCTCGGCCAGCTCGGCCAGTTCGTAGAAGACCGGCCGCGTCATCAGCGCGTCCAGCCGCCCGCGGACGCGAACCAGCGGAACCGGCTCGCCGCTGTCCTCATCGATCGTCACGGAAATGGGATGATCGGGCCCGGCCTCGATCAATTCGTCGAAATTGGTGCGGAAAACCAGCGAGGCGTCGCGCCCCTCGCCCACCCGGTCGACTCGTACGGCCAGGAAGGGCGCGACCTCGACCTCGATGGCGATTTTTTCCACCGGGGTCACGAGATAATGAATGCCGTCGTCATCTTTCCGCAAGATTGTCGAAAACAGTCGTGTCAGACGGTCGCGTGTAATTCGTGTACCCTCGTGCCACCAGCTCCCGTCCCGTTTGATGACCATGTCCATCTCGCCGCAATATTCCGGCTCCCAGCGATCGACAGGCGGCAAGCCGCCGCCGGCTTCGCGTGCGGCCTTGAGGAGCGACTGCAATGGATCGTCGGTCTGGGCGGTCGTAGGCATGGACAGCTTTCGTGTGCGGAGCCATGCTCGCCTTCGGCGAACAGGCCGATAAATCACCTGTATCGGAGAGGAATGTAGGACGATGACCGAGACGAATGAACCCGGTGCAGAACTGATTGCAGAAGCCGACGCCGCGACCGAGCGCCTGAAAGCGGTGAAAGAGTCGATCGGACGCGTCATCTACGGACTGGAAGACGAGGTCGAGCTCTGCCTCGCCGCCATCCTGTCCGGCGGCCATACGCTCCTGGTCGGTGCGCCCGGCCTGGCCAAAACGCGACTGGTCCAGACCATCGCGGTCGCCACCGGCCTCGACACCAAGCGCATCCAGTTCACGCCCGATCTCATGCCGGCCGACATTCTCGGCTCGGAGATTCTCGAGGAGTCGGATGACGGCAAGCGCCATTTCCGCTTCCTGCCCGGCCCGGTCTTCTGCCGCCTGCTCATGGCCGACGAGATCAACCGTGCCAGCCCGCGCACCCAGGCCGCCCTGCTGCAGGCCATGCAGGAAGGCCATGTCACCGTGGCCGGCGAACGCCACGACCTGCCGCAGCCCTTCCACGTGCTCGCCACGCAGAACCCGATCGAACAGGAAGGCACCTATCCGCTGCCGGAAGCCCAGCTCGACCGTTTCCTGCTGCGCGTCGACGTTCCCTATCCCAGCCGCGACGCCGAACGCGCCGTCCTGCTTGCCACGACCGGTGCCGACGATGCCGAGGCGGTGGAAGTGCTCAATGCCGAGGAAATCCTGAAGCTCCAGTCGCTCGTGCGCCGCCTTCCGGTCGGTGAGCGCGTGCTCGAAGCCATTCTCGACCTGCTGCGGCTGGCCCGCCCGGACGAATCCGATGTCGATGCCGTACGAGACGGCGTGTCGTGGGGTCCCGGACCGCGTGCCGGCCAGGCGCTGATGCTGGCCTGCCGGGCCCGTGCCCTGCTGCGGGGCCGTCTCGCCCCGTCGACCGAGGACGTCGCGGCGCTTGCCGAGCCGGTGCTGAAACACCGCATGGCGCTCTCCTTTGCAGCCCGTGCCGACGGGCACACGCTGGAAGGCCTGATCAAGACGCTCGCCGACCGGGCGGCCTGATCCATGGGACCGGGCTCCGACCGCAATACGGAGGCGCGGGTCGTCTCTCTTCGCCATGAAGGCGAAGACCTCGCTGCCAGCCTGCCGGCCCTGCTGGCGGAAGCGAGCCGTATTGCGGCGACGGTGGCCCAGGGCGTCCACGGACGCCGCCGGTCCGGCATCGGCGAGACGTTCTGGCAATACCGGCACCATCGCCCGGAAGACGGCCGCGCTGCGATCGACTGGCGCCAGTCCGCCCGGTCCGACCAGCTCTTCGTGCGCCAGAACGAATGGGAAGCGGCCAATACGATAAATCTCTGGCGCGACGGCAGCGCCTCCATGCATTTCAGCTCGCACCGTGCAACGCCGACCAAGATGGACCGGGCCGCCGTCTGCCAGATCGCCATCGCCACCCTGCTCACCCAGGGCGGGGAACGGGTCTCCGTGCTGGGCGAAAGCTCGATCGCGCGCACCGGCGCGCTCGGCCTCGAACGCGTCTCGCGCCGCCTGGCGATCGGCCCCGGCGAAGCCGCCTCGGTCGAGGCCCCGCATATTCCGCGTTTCAGCCGCGTCGTTCTGGCGAGCGATTTTCTCGACCCGATCGAAACCTGGGAAGCGCGGCTCGCCCGCTTTGCGGCCCGGGAGTGCGACGGGCTGCTCCTGCGCGTCGTTGATCCGGCCGAAGAAGACTTCCCCTATTCCGGCCGCACCCGCTTCGAGGCGCCCGGTAGCGAGCAGACCCTGCTCTTCGGCCGCGCCGAGGAAGCCCGCAAGGCCTACCGCGAGCGCTGGCTCGAACATGGCGAGCGCCTCGCCGAGCTGGCCCGCCGTTTCGGCTGGGCGCTGGTGACGCACCGTACCGACAAACCCGCGACGAATGCCGTTCTGGCGCTCTATCGCGCGCTTGCGAGGGATGTCTGACGCATGTTCGCTCTCGGCCCCCTCTCCTTCGGCGCACCGCTCGCCCTCGCAGGCCTTCTCGCCCTGCCAGCCCTGTGGCTGCTCCTGCGGGCAACGCCGCCCGCGCCGAAGCGCGCGATCTTCCCGCCGCTGCGCCTCCTGCTGGGAGCGCCGGACGATGCCGAGACGCCGCAGCATGCGCCCTGGTGGCTGATCCTCTTCCGCCTGCTCATCGCCGCTCTCGTCATCATCGCCCTGGCGCGCCCGGTCTGGACGCCGCCGGCCTATGAGGAAGAGACCCGCCCCTCCCTGATCGTGGTCGATAATGGCTGGTCCGCCGCCTCGAGCTGGACGGACATGATGCGCGAGGCCGAACGCCTGATCGCCGAGGCGGATCGCGACGGACGGCCGGTCGCCATCGCCGCCACGGCGGAGAACGGCAATACCGCCACCACGGTCCAGCTCGGCGATGCCGATGCGGCGCGGCGCCGGCTCGAAACCATCCGCCCGCTCGCCTGGTCCGCCGATCGCGAAGCGCTGGCAGACCGTCTTGGCGAAGCGGATCTGGAAGGCCCGCTTGCCGTGACCTGGTTGAGCGACGGGCTGGACAGCCCCGGCGCTGACGCCCTGGCCCGCGCCCTCGCCGGTCTGGGGACCGTTACCGTGCTGGAACCGGACAGCGGGCGCGCGCCCGTCGCCATCGCGGCGCCCGAACCGACCGCGAACGGGCTGCGCCTGGAGGTCCGCCGGGCCGCCACGGATCTGCCGCGCACGCTGGGCCTGACCGCCATCGGCGCGGACGGCCGTGCCATCGCCCGTGCCGATCTGACCTTCGAAGCCGGTTCGGGCAGTGCGAGCGAAACGATCGCCCTGCCCCTCGACCTTCGCAACCGGATTGCCAGCCTGCGCCTGGACGGCAGTGCCAGCGCCGGCACCGTGCGCCTGCTGGGCGATCAGTGGCGGCGCCCGCGGGTCGGTCTGATCACGCAGGAGAGCGATGACGGCCAGCCCCTGCTCTCGGACCTGCACTACATCAACAGTGCGTTGACGCCTCATGCCCAGCTCGAACGAGGGCCGCTCGACGTCCTGCTGGAAAGCGATGTGTCGATCCTGGTCATGACCGATGCGGCGCGCAGCGACGACGCGTCCGTGGTCGAATTCGTCGAGGCGGGCGGCGTCCTCATCCGTTTCGCCGGTCCACGCCTGGCCGCGCGCGGCGACGAACTCCTTCCGGTCGATCTGCGGCAGGGCGGCCGTCTCTTCGGCGGCGCGCTCAACTGGGACGAGCCCCAAACCATCGCAGCCTTCCCGGACACCTCGCCTTTTGCCGGGCTCCCTACGGATGAAAGCGCCACCATCGACCGCCAGGTACTTGCGCAACCCGGTTCGGCCACGCCGGACCGCGTCTGGGCACGCCTGGAGGACGGAACGCCGCTCGTCACCGCGCAGCGCCGGGCCCGCGGCTGGATCGTGCTCTTCCACGTCACGGGTAGCCCGAACTGGTCCGACCTGCCGCTCTCCGGCCTGTTTCCCCGCATGCTGCAGCGCCTCATGGGCCTGTCGCAAAGCGGCGCCACGGGCATGCCGGCCAACGGGGCCTGGGTGCTCGACCAGGCGCTCGGTGCCGACGGCCAGCTCGGCAATGCGCCGGCCACGGCCCGTCCGGTGCCGGCTGCCGCCTGGGAAAGCGCCCGCCCCTCGCCCCGGACGCCGCCTGGCATCTACAGGCTCGGCGCGGCGAGTTCGGCGCTCAATATTCTGGACGCGACGACGCAGCTCGAACCGCTGCCGCGCGCTCTGCCAGGCGTGCGCTTCGCCGGGCTGGACGGCCCGCATGCCCGTCATTTCGATGCCCCGCTCCTCGTGGCTGCGCTGATCCTGCTTTCGATCGACGTGCTGATCGCGCTGGCCCTCGCCGGCCGCCTGCCGGGCACGGCGGGCCGGGTCGCCGGTGCCGTTCTGGCCGGTGCGCTCCTGCTGCCGGCAGCCCCGTCCGCGGAAGCGCAGACGGCCGAACCGGTCGAAGAATTCGTGATGGACGCGGCCCTGACCCTGCGCTTCGCCTATATCGAGACCGGCGATGCGGCGCGCGATGCGCGCAGCGCGGCCGGCCTGCGCGGGCTGGGCCAGGAAGTCATGCGGCGCAGCGCCATGGAGCCGGATGCCCCGATGGGCGTGAACCCGGCCCAGGACGAGCTGATCTTTTTCCCGCTCATCTACTGGCCGGTCGCCCGGGACGCCCAGCCGCTCTCTCCCGAGGCGGCGATGCGGGTCAGCGCCTATCTCCAGTCGGGCGGGCTGATCGTGTTCGATACCCAGGATGCCGATATCGCCATGTTGCGCGCCGGCGAGCCGCATCCCGGACTGGTCAATCTGCTCGAGAGCATCGACGTGCCGCCGCTCGCCCAGTTACCCGGCGATCATGTGCTCACGCGGACCTTCTACCTGCTGCAGGATTTTCCCGGCCGCTTCAGCGACAGCCCGGTCTGGGTCGAGGCCAATCCCGACGGGGCCTCCCGCGACGGCACATCCGGCGTGATCATCGGCGCGAATGACTGGGCCTCGGCCTGGGCACGCGGCGAGAATGGCGAATTCCTCGCCCCGGTCGATGGCGGCGAGCGCCAGCGCGAGATGGCCATCCGCTTCGGCGTGAATATCGCGATGTATGCGCTGACCGGGAATTACAAGTCCGATCAGGTCCATGTTCCCGATATTCTCGAGAGGCTGGGCCAATGAACGCGACCGTCACAGCCCTCGATTTCGCCCCGCTCCTGCCCTGGCGCCTGATCCTGATCTTCGGCGGTCTCGCCCTTGCGACGACCGCCGCCGGGGCCTCGCAGCGTCTGTCCGGATGGATATGGCGCACGCTCGCCATCGGTCTGGTCTTGCTGGTCCTGGCCAATCCCTCGCTCGTCGAGGAAGAGCGCGACCCGCTGGCCGATGTCGCAGTTCTGGTCACCGATACTTCCACCAGCATGACCATCGGCGAGCGCAGCGAGGCCGCCGAGGCCATGGCGGACGCGCTGCGCCGCGAGGCTGAACGCGATCCCCTGCTCGACCTGGTCGAGGTCGAGGCCGGCGAGACGGCGGACGGAACCATGCTGTTCGACGCCGTCGGCGCAGCCCTTGCCAGCGTCCCGCAGGACCGCCTGGCGGGCATCGTCACCGTCACGGACGGACAGGTTCACGACGTCCCGGTCGATGCGGGCGGGCTCAATATCGATGCCCCGGTCCACCAGGTCATGCCCGGCGATGTCAATGCCGGCGACCGTCGCCTCGTCATCGAGGAAGCACCGCGTTACGGCATTGTCGGCCAGACCGTCCAGTTCGTCATCCGGATCGAGGACGACAGCATGCAGGGCACGGCCTCGGTCGCCTTCCGCTTCGAGGGCGGCGACCCGCAGGTCCATGCCATCCCGATCGGCCGTTCGACGCGGGTCGAAGTCCCTGTCGAACGCCGGGGCCAGAATGTGATCGAGGCCGAAGTCGAGGCCGGCCCGGAAGAGCTTTCGCTGATCAATAACCGCGCCGCCGTTTCGGTGAACGGCGTGCGCGACCGTCTTCGCGTCCTGCTCGTGACCGGCGAGCCGCACAATGGCGCCCGCGCCTGGCGCGATCTTCTGAAGTCGGACCCCTCGGTCGACCTCGTCCATTTCACCATCCTGCGCCCGCCGGACCGGCGCGATTCCACGCCGGTGGACGAGCTCGCCCTGATCGGTTTTCCGGTCCAGGAACTCTTCGTGGAACGCCTGTCGGAATTCGACCTGGTGATCTTCGACCGCTACCGGCGCCGCAACATCATGCCGCCGCTCTATTTCGACTATATCGCCCGCTATGTCGAAAACGGCGGCGCCCTGCTGGTCACGGCAGGACCGCCTTTCGCGGGCGCACCGAGCCTCTACCGTACGCCGCTCGCCGCGGTGCTTCCGGTGCGTCCGACCGGACAGATCCGCGAAGAGGCGTTCACGCCGGCTCCGACCGGTACCGGGCTTCGTCACCCGGTTACGGCCGGTCTCGCGGGCGGCGGCGAGTCGCCGGAATGGGGCCGCTGGCTGCGCCATATCGACGGTACGGCGCTGGGCGGCGAAACCTTGCTGGAAACGCCGGAAGGCAGCCCCCTGCTCGTTCTGCAGCGCTCGGGGACCGGGCGCGCCGCCATCGTGATGAGCGATCAGACCTGGCTGTGGGCACGCGGTTTCGAAGGCGGCGGCCCTTACGCGGAAATGTTCCGCCGTGTCGCTCACTGGCTGATGCGCGAGCCCGAGCTGGACGAAGAGCGCCTGAGCGCCTTCGCCGTCGATGGCGAGCTGCAGGTCGACCGCGTCACTCTCGCGGACCAGCCGCCGCCGCTGGACGTCACCTGGCCTGATGGCCGCGAACAAACGGTCTCGATGGAAGCTGCGGGAACCGGGCATTTCGCGGCCCGCCTCGCTGCCGAAGGCAGCGGGCTGGTACGGTTGCGCTCCGGCGATCTGACCACGGTGGCTGCGCTCGGCCCGATCAATCCGCGCGAATATGCGGACCTCCGCCCGACCGGCGACCTGATGGCCCCTGTGCGCGACACCACGGGCGGCGGCCTCTTCGCCATCGGCGAGGGTCCGCGCGCAGATCTGCCGACCCTGCGCCGCACGCGCGCCGGCGCCGACCAGGCCGGCCGCACCTGGCTCGGCCTGACGCGCAATGAGCGCTATGTCGTCCGTGCCAGTACGCGGACCCCGCTCCTCCCGGGCCTGCTGATCGTGCTGATGATCGCTGCACTGCTCGGCCTGGGCTGGTGGCGCGAAGGCCGCTGACTGCGCCCGTCAACGCAATCTTCACCATACGGAAACCCCCGGCATCCCACTGTTCAGGCAATCGTCCGGAGTTTCCCATGACATCGCTGCGCCTCGCCCTGATCGTTCTTCTTCTCGCCCCGAGCCTGTCGGGCTGCCTGGTCGTCGGCACGGCGGCTCTGGCCACCGACGTCGCCATCGGGACAGTGGGCACAGCCGTTGATGTGGGGGCCGCGGCGATCGATGTGGTCATTCCCGGCGATGACGAGGACGAGGACGAGGACGAGGAGGACCGCTGACGCGGGCACACCTTGTCACGCCTCACAAAGGATTTAGTTCTCAAGACATGACGGCCTCTGTTACACTGTTTCAGAGGGATATCGGCCTTGCTGGCCGAACGCTGACGAGAGGATTTACCGATGAAGCGCACATTCACTGCCTTGCTGGCTGCCGCGGCCCTGTCCGCACCGGCCCTCGCCACCGATCCCGTCGCCCTCGGCGAAATCGCGATCGGTCCGGAACTGATGGAGAAAGGCGAGGATTACGGCCAGCGCGAACTCGACCGACTTGCCGGCTACATGCAGGACCATCTCGAGCGGCAGCTCGCCGACATGCTCGGCGATGGCGGCTACACGCTCGACGTGACGATCCTCGACGCCATGCCCAACCGCCCGACCATGCAGCAAATGGCGGGAACGACGGCCTTGCACATGTCGTCCTTCAGTATCGGCGGCGCAGAGGTGGAAGCCCGGCTCCTGTCGGCCTCGGGCGATGTGCTCGAGAGCTACAGTTATAGCTGGCGCAGCCACAGTATCCGCGACGTCGTGGGTTATGCGACCTGGACCGATGCGCGCCGGACCTTCGACCGCTTCGCCCGCCAGATCCGCACCAGCCTGGAGGAGCGTGCCGAGACCGGCAGCTGATCCGGACTGACGGCGGCATCGCCCTGAAACAAGGCGCACCGGCTCCCGGTGCGCCTTTTTCGTTCGCGGTCGCACAATACTTGCCGCTCCGGAAATGCCCGTCGCCGTGCTAGGCTGTTGCCCCAGCGATTAGTGACAGGGAGAGTCCCATGCTGCGTGCTCTCGTGTGTGTTTTCGCGTTCCTGACCCTGAGCGTCGCCGCACTGGCGGATGACGGCTTCCAGGTCAGGCTCCACGGCCAGGCGACCGGCTCCATCGATATCGGCGAGGTCAGTTTCGCGCCTGCCCTGCTTGCCAAGTCCGACCAGTTCGGCGAGACCGAACTGCCGCGCCTTGCGGCCTATCTGCGTGAGGATCTGGAACGGGCTCTCGTCCGGGCCAACTGGCACGGCATGGCCATCGAGCAGACCCATCTGGACGTGACCATCGTCGATGTCCGGCCCAACCGGCCGACCATGACCCAGCTGCAGAACATGGACTCGGTGAACTACCGGGATCACACCGCCGGCGGCGCCGCCCTGGCGGCTGAACTGCGCACCGGCGACGGCGATCTGATCGCCGAGTACAGCTATGAATGGTTCAATCCGGAGCCGGAAGACACCGATTCCCAGGGCACGTGGTCGGATACGCGCACGGCCTTCGGCATCTTCGCGGAAGACATCGCGGAGAGTCTCGGCATCGCGCCGATGCCCGGCAGCTGATCAGGGCGCCCCGATCCATTTGTGGGTCTGGACGCTGAGCGACCATGTCGGGTGCGCAAGGCAGTATTCGAAAGCAGCCTGCGCATTCTCCAACATGGCGTCCCCGTCCATCGGCTGGAGCGAGAACCGCTTGAAGTTCCAGCCGGTGAAGTCGGCCGGATCGAGTTCCGGCTGCGGGAAGACCAGTTTCAGCTCGTCGCCGCTGCGCTGCACGACCGGCGCGGTCCCTTTCGGGCTGACGGTGATCCAGTCGATCCCCTCGGGCGCTGGCAGCGTGCCATTGGTCTCCACGGCAATCTCGAAACCGCGTGCATGCAGCGCCGCGATCAGGGGCGGATCAAGCTGGAGCAGCGGTTCGCCACCGGTACAGACGACCAGTGGGCGTCCTCCGCCCGGCCAGTAGCCCGCAACCGCCTCGGCCAGCGCGGCCTCGGTCTGGAAGCGCCCGCCGCCGGGGCCGTCCATGCCCACGAAGTCCGTGTCGCAGAAATTGCAGACCGCCTTGTGCCGGTCCTGTTCGCGGCCGCTCCACAGATTGCAGCCGGCAAAGCGCAGAAAGACGGCCGGCCGGCCGGCCTGGGCGCCCTCGCCCTGGACTGTCAGGAAGATTTCCTTGACGGAGTAGCTCATGCCTCTGCCGCCTCGCGCCAGTTTTTCCAGCCCCGCGCCCGCAATTCGCAGGCGGGACAGGTGCCGCACCCATATCCCCAGGCATGCTCGACGCCGCGCTCGCCCTTGTAACAGGTGTGGCTCTCGGTCCGGATCAGCTCGACCAGCGCATCCCCGCCCAGCGTGCGCGCCAGGGCCCAGGTCTCCGACTTGTCCAGCTGCATGAGCGGCGTTTCCACGGTCATGGCCGTCGCCAGGCCGAGCGACAGGCTCTGCTGCACCGCGTCGATCGTCTCGCGCCGGCAGTCCGGATAGCCGGAATAGTCGGTCTCGCACATGCCGCCGACCAGCACGTCATGCCCGCGCCGGTAGGCCAGCGCCGAGGCGACGGTCAGGAAGACGAGATTGCGGCCGGGAACGAAGGTCGAGGGCAGCCCGTCCTCCGCCATCTCGATAGCCCTCTCGGCCGTCAATGCGCTCTCCGCGATCGCACCATAGCCCGTCAGGTCGATCACGAAATCCTCGCCCAGCCGGCCCGCCCAGTCGCCGAACCGGTCGCGCATCGCATCGCGCACGGCGGTGCGGGCCTGCATTTCCACGTGGTGACGCTGGCCATAGTCGAAGCCGACGGTCTCGACCCGGTCGTACCGGTCGAGCGCCCAGGCCAGGCAGGTCGCGGAGTCCTGGCCGCCCGAGAACAGGACGAGCGCGGATGAGGAAGCGGATTGGGTCGTCATGCGGCGCTTATATAATGGCTCGCAGGAGGCTTGACCATGAGCAGCTATAGCTGGACCTACACGACCTGGCCGGACGCCGGCGCCGCCCGCGAAGCCGCGGCCGTGCTCATCGATGAGCGGCTCTGCGCCTGCGCCAATATCCTGCCGGCCATGACCAGCGTCTATCGCTGGGAGGGCCGGGTGGAGACGGCGTCGGAAGCGGTCATGATCCTGAAGACCTCACCCGAACGAAAAGCGGCGCTTCGCGACCGGATCGCGCAATTGCACCCTTATGACGAGCCCTGCATCCTTTCGCTCTCCATCGACGACGAAGGGAGTTCGGCTGCGTTTCTCGACTGGATCCGGACGGAAACCTGTCCCGATCCGTGACACTTCTGTGAATAATTCGGCAAATGCATCAGGTGTTTATGCCTTGGAAAGCCTGATCGGCGCATGACTGATTCCCACGCAAGAGGGGATTCGCGATGAGTCGACAGGTACGCGATGTCGTGGTCGATGCGCCGATCGTGGCGCCGGATACGCCGGGCGAGCAGGTCTATGACCTGTTCAGCGAGGATCCCGGCCTGCTCGTCCTCCCCGTCGTCGACGGCATGGTGCCCGCCGGGCTCGTCGCCCGGGACCGCTTCTTCATCAAGATGGCCGACCGGCACGGACGCGCCCTGTTCGGCCGCCGCCCGGTCTCCGTGCTGATGCAGACCGACCCGCTCCTCGTCGAGACCTCGACCCCGATCGACGAACTCAGCGCCCTGATCGCCCGCAACTGTCCGTCCAAACTGCTTGAAGGTTTCATCGTCACGCGGCACGGCCAGTATGCCGGCGTCGGCACGGCGCTGGAATTACTGCGCGTGATGTCCGATGAGAGCGTCGAACGGAACCACAAACTCTCCGCCCTGGCCGAACAACTGGGCCGGGCACGCATCGAGGCGCTCGCCGCCTCCAAGGCAAAATCGGAATTCCTCGCGACCATGAGTCACGAGATCCGCACGCCGCTCAACGGCGTGCTGGGCGTCGCCCAGCTGCTCGCCGCCTCGAAACTCGACGACAACCAGGCCGACCTCGTCCGGATCATCAACGAGTCCGGCAATATCCTGCAGACCGTGCTCAATGACGTGCTCGACCTGTCCAAGATCGAAGCCGGTCGCATGGAGCTCAAAACCGCGCCCTTCTCGCCCGCGAAAATCGCGACGGACGCACTTGCGCTCTGGCAGGCACGGGCACGGGAGAAAGGGCTCGATCTGAGAATCGACCTTACCGGCGACCATGGCCGCGATTTCATCGGCGATGCGACACGCATCCGCCAGATCCTGTTCAACCTTCTCAGCAATGCCATCAAGTTTACTGACAGGGGACGCATCGCCTGCGAAATATCCTTCCATGCGATCGGGCGGCGCCGGAGCGTGATGCGCGCCGAGATCGCGGATACCGGCTGCGGCATTCCCGAGGGCGACCAGGCCAGACTGTTCAGCGCCTTCACCCAGGCCGAGGCGCAGGCGCCGCACGGCCAGGGCGGGACCGGGCTGGGCCTGGCGATCTGCAAGCGCCTGAGCGAACTCATGGGCGGTACGGTCGGCTTTCGCAGCCGGGCCGGCGAAGGGTCCACATTCTGGTTCGAAATACCGCTGCGAGCAGCTTCGGAGACCGCCCCTGCGCGGCCCGCGCCCGCTGCCGGCGACCCGGAACCGTCGAACCGCAATACGCGCATCCTCGTCGCCGAGGACAATCGCATCAACCAGGCCGTCATCCGTGGTTTCCTCGGCCTGAGGCAGCTCGAAGCCGATTACGCGGACAATGGCCGCGAAGCGCTCGAGGCGCTCGGCACGCAGGCCTACGACCTTATTCTCATGGATATGGAGATGCCGGTCATGGACGGCCTGGCCGCGACACGGGCGATCCGCCAGCTGGACGGCCCCGCCGCGTCCACTCCGATCGTCGCGCTGACGGCGCACGCCCTCTCGGACATGCGCGAACGTTGTACGGAGGCGGGAATGGACGACTTCGTCTCGAAACCCATCGAGCAGGCCGAACTCTTCCGCGTGATCGAGGCCCAGCTGGGACGCTCGCGCACTGCCGATCGCGAAAGTCGCGTCGCCTAGTCGAGTTCTTCGGTCTGCCGGTAGGCGTCGTGAGCCGCTTCGTCGAAGCCGCGGCGGCGGCTGATGATGAGAATGGCCGCGAGACCGCCGCCGATCACCACGCTGAACCCGATCCCCAGCGCCAGCGCGACCCAGCCGTGAATGCCCATCTCCACCTCGGGCAAAGCGCCGAAGCCGACAACGATGAAGGCGAGGCAGATGATGATGGCGATCACCGCCGCGATGAGGGAAAGCTGGCTGCCGCGTGTCATGGGCATCTCCTTAAGCGTTCGCAGAAGATAGAGATGCCCGCCGGGCATAACACCCCTCTCGATACACACACAGCGTGCGGCGAAGCGACGCGCGGCACGGCGCATTGGCATCGGTTCCGGAGATTGTTCTGGAGGGGGAAAGTGGTGGCGAGGGAGAGACTTGAAGAAAAGTCCTCACATCAAATCGTCGCAACCACCCAACCGACTGAACTACCGATCATTTTTCAACCAAAAAGAAATCACCCGCCAAACTGACTTCGGGATTTTGTGGGACATTTTGTGGGACAGTTGCAGCAAAAAGTCGACCCGGCGCGATACTGACTTGGTGGCGCAGCACAAGCCTCGCTCGAATTGAGCAAGGACTTACAACGGTAACGTTTCTTGACCCCTTCAGCTCATGGCGGCACTAATGGCGGACTGTTTTCCGCTCGGGGGCCTATGCGGCACGTTCTGACATTCCTGCTGATTGCCATGTTGGCCTGGCTCGGACCTGTTTCCGGGACGGAGGCGCATGCGCATGAAGTGGGGGCGGAACATCATCATGTGGAAGCGGCGGCCGACCATCATCATGAGGACGCGCACCATCATCGGGGCACGGATCGCGAGATTGATCTGGCCAAGATGCGCGAGGCGGCGGATGTCGATGCGGACGAGAGCGGCGATGTGATCCTGCATGCCCATGTCCACATGGATGGTGCGCCGATGGCTGCGTTAATGAGCCTGCAAACCGTAGAAACGGCTGGACCGGTGCGGTCCCTGAGTCATGTCGTGCCGGAGCCTGATCCTGGATTGGACGGGCTGAGACGGCCTCCCAAATCGATCCTGTAACGACCTGAACCGGCAGTCGGCCCGACCGGCTGCGTGTTGCTTTTCGTTTACAGGACAAGATTCCATGCGAACCTCATCATGTTTGCTCGCGTTGGCCGCGATGCAAATCCTCGTGGCCCCCGTCTGTGCGGTGGCCCAGAGCGCTCAGCCGTCCACGCTGAGCCTGAACGAGGCGTTGGCGCGAGCCCTCGCCGAAGCCCCCGAACTCACCGCTGCCGATGCCCGTATCGATGCCAGCGCCCAGCGTATTGACGGTGCGGCCCGGCGGCCCAATCCGACCCTCGACTTCACCTCCGAAAGTGTCGCGGGAACCGGCGACCGTAATCTCTTCAACGAGGCTGAGGCCGCCGTCGGGGTCATGCAGCCCTGGGAGCGCGGTGGCGACCGGGAAGCCCGCTCGACGCTGGCGGAGCGGGAACGCGACCTTCGGGTCGTGGAAGCCGAGATCGCCCGGCGCGATCTGATGCAACAGGTCGAGCTGGCCTATCTCGACGTCCAGGCGGAGCGGATGCGTCACGCCATCGCGGAAGACCGCATCGCCTCGCTGGAGGCCCTGGCGGCCATCGTCGACCGCCGGGTGCGGGCCGCGCGTGACCCTCGGATGGCACGCGACCGGATCGAGGCACGCCTGGCCGAAGCCCGGATCGAGGCCGGTCTGGCCCGGCGCCGTGTCGCGACGAGCGCCACCATCCTGGCTTCCTACTGGGGTGGTCTGCCGGATTTCACCGTGGACACGCAAAGCTTCCTAGCGCCGGGTGAGCTGGAGGCCAGTCCTGCCGACCGGGACACGCCCGAGATTGCCCTCCTACGCGCCCAGAGAGCCCGCAGCGATGCCGAGATCGGTCTGGAAACGGCCCGCGCCGTGCCGGATGCCAATGTCGGCCTGGAGCTGCGCCACTTCCAGTCCTCCAATGACGTGGCGCTGGGGGTTCGGTTCTCCATCCCGCTGCAGATCTGGAATGCCAATCAGGCCAATATCGCCTCGGCCCGGTCCGAAGCGGCAGCGATTGATGCCGATCTGGCTGCCCGTGAGCGGTTCGTCCAGCGGCAGGTCCAGGCCCTGATCCTGCGCCGTCAGGCAGCGGCTGGCGAACTGGCAGCCTTGGAAGAGACGGTGATCCCGCCCCTGCAGACCGCCCTGGAGCAGGCCCAGACCGGCTTTGCCCGTGGCAGTTTCTCCTTCCTGGAAATCTATGATGTGCAGCAGGCCCTGATCGATGCGCGGCTGCGCTCGGTCGATGCCTTGTTCGCCATCCATCAGTCCGACATCCAGCTGCGACGCCTGACCGGCGGCAGCCCGAACATGCCGCAGGGCATGGGAGACCAGTAATGACCATCCGAAACATGTTCACGGCCGCCCTGTGCGGCTCCACGGCACTTGTGCTGATCGCCTGTTCCCCCAGCGCCCCGGAAACCTCCGACGGGGGTGGCCATGGTGACGCCGCAGCCGAAGAGTATGAGCGTGGCCCGCATCGCGGCCGCATGCTGCGTCAGGGCGATTTCGCTCTGGAACTCACCATTTTCGAAGACGGGGTCGATCCCGAATTCCGACTCTTCCCCTATCTCAACGGCGAGCCGGTTGATCCGTCTCGGGTCGATGCGACCATCGAGCTGACGCGTCTGGGCGGCCAGGTCGACCGATTTGCCTTTGCCCCCCAGGAAGACTTCCTGAGCGGCGATGGCGTGGTGACCGAACCCCACTCTTTCGACGTGGCGGTCACGGCTTCCATGTCGGGCGTGAACGGGCGCTGGCAGTATGAGTCCTATGAGGGCCGCACCACGATCTCTCCCGAGCAGGCCGAGGCGGGCGGTATTGCCGTATCCGTCACCGGTCCGGCCACGCTGGACGAGACGGTCGAAGTCTATGGCGAGATCGAACTGATGCCTGAAGGTCGCGCCGAACTGCGCGGCTGGCTGCCGGGACGGGTCGTCGCCCTCAATGCCAGCATCGGGGATCGCGTCGAAGCCGGTCAGACGCTCGCCCGCATTACGGCTACCGAAAGCCTGCAGACCTATTCCGTCACCTCGCCGATCAGCGGTGTTGTGGTGGAACGCGGGGCGACGCTGAACGGCCCGACCGGCAGCGAACCGCTCTTCGTGGTCGTCGATCCCAGCCAGCTTCACGCTGAGCTGTTCATCTATCCCGGTGATCTTGGCAGCGTGGCGGGCGGTCAGCCGGTTCATGTCAGCAGCTTTGATGGCGGACGCAGCGTGGAGAGCGAGATCGAATTCCTCTCCCCGATGATCGATCCGGCCAGCCAGCGTGCCATCGCCCATGTGGAAATCCCCAATGAGGATGGCCAATGGCGTCCCGGCGAACGCATCCGCGCCCGCATTGAAGTGGGTGAGTTCGATGTGCCGCTGGCCGTGCGTACGGATGCCTTGCAGCGCTTCCGCGATTTCACCGTCGTTTATGCGCAGGTCGAGGACACTTACGAGGTCCGCATGCTGGACCTGGGCCGCCAGACGCCGGAATGGACGGAAATCCTGGGCGGTATTGATCCGGGCGTGACCTATGTCAGCGAGAACGCCTTCCTGATCACGGCAGACGTCATGAAGTCCGGCGCGAGCCACGATCACTAGGAGCGGATCATGCTGAAATCGATTATCTACCAGTCGATCCGCTATCGCTGGCTGGTTCTCTTCCTCGTGCTGGCCCTCGGGGCCCTCGGGGTGTGGAACTTCCAGCGACTGCCGATTGACGCCACGCCGGACATCACGAACGTCCAGGTGCAGATCAATTCGGAAGCCGAAGGGTTTTCGCCGCTCGAAGCCGAGCAACGGATCACCTTTCCCATCGAAACCGCCATCTCCGGCATTCCGGGGCTGGATTACACCCGCTCGGTCTCCCGCTACGGCCTGTCGCAGGTGACGGTCGTCTTCGAGGACGGGACCGACATCTATTTCGCAAGACAATTGGTGAATGAGCGGCTGCAGGCCGTCCGCGACCAGCTGCCCGAAGGTGTCACCCCGGAAATGGGTCCCATCGCCACGGGTCTGGGCGAGATCTTCATGTACACGCTGGAGATCGAGCCGGGGGCCACGCGCGATGACGGGTCGGACTGGACAGCCGAAGACTTGCGCACCCTGCAGGACTGGGTCATCCGTCCGCAGCTCCTGCGCACACCCGGCGTGGTCGAGGTGAACACGATTGGTGGCTATGTCCGCCAGTATCATGTCACCCCGCACCCGGATCAGCTGGCCGCCTACGGGCTGACGCTGGACGATGTGGTCGAGGCCCTGTCCCGCAACAATGCCAATACCGGCGCGGGTTATGTCGAGCACAACGGCGAACAGCTTCTGATCCGCTCGACAGGTCAGGCCGGCTCCATCGCCGATCTGGAAGCCGCCGTCATCACCAATCGCAACGGCCAGCCGATCCTGATCCGGGATGTGGCGGATGTGATTCTCGGTGAGGAGCTTCGCACAGGGGCCGCTACCGAGAATGGACGCGAGGTCGTGCTGGGTACGGTCTTCATGCTGATGGGCGAGAACAGCCGTCAGGTGGCACACGATGTAGCCATTCGTCTGGAAGAGGCCGCTGAAGCCCTCCCTGAGGGCATCCGAGCCGATGCGATCTACAACCGCACCGAGCTGGTCGACCGCACCATCGAGACCGTCGAGAAGAACCTCGTCGAGGGGGCCCTTCTGGTCATCGTCGTCCTCTTCATCCTGCTCGGCAATGTCCGGGCAGCCATCCTGACAGCGCTGGTCATTCCGCTCTCCATGCTGATGACCATCACCGGCATGGTGGAGAACCGGGTCTCCGGCAATCTGATGAGCCTGGGGGCGCTGGACTTCGGTCTGATCGTCGACGGGGCCGTGATCATCATCGAAAACTGCCTGCGAAGGCTCGGGTTGAGACAGCATGAGTATGGCCGCCTTCTGACCCGTGAGGAGCGTTTCAAGGAAACTGCCGAGGCCGCGGCCGAGGTGATCCGTCCCTCGCTCTTCGGCGTGCTGATCATCACCCTGGTCTATGTCCCGATCTTCGCTCTGACCGGCGTGGAAGGGAAAATGTTCCACCCGATGGCCTTCACCGTGGTCTTCGCCCTCACCTCGGCGATGATCCTCTCGCTGACTTTCGTCCCGGCTGCTGTCGCGATGATCGTCTCGGGCAAGGTGGAGGAGAAGCCGAACATCCTTATGCGCGGCGCCGCAAGGCTCTATGCCCCGGTTCTGGGCGTAGCGCTGAAACTGCGCTGGCTCGTGGTGGCCGGGGCCGTGGCCCTGGTCGTCATCGCCGGTATGGCCGCATCTCGTATGGGCTCGGAGTTCATTCCGCAGCTTGAGGAAGGCGACATCGCCCTGCACGCCTTGCGCATTCCCGGTACCAGTCTGAGCCAGGCGCTGGAGATGCAGACCAATCTGGAGGAACAGCTGCGGGGTTTCCCGCAGATCGAGCGGATCGTGTCAAAGATCGGCACCGCCGATGTGGCCACCGACCCGATGCCTCCCAGCGTGGCGGATACCTTCATCCTCCTGCATCCGCGCGAGGAATGGCCGAACCCCCGACTGCCCCGGGAAGACCTGGTCGCCCAGCTCAACGAGGCCGTCCAGCAGGTGCCGGGCAATCGCTACGAATTCACTCAGCCCATCGAGATGCGGTTCAACGAACTTCTCTCCGGTGTGCGGGCGGATGTCGCGGTGAAAGTGTTCGGCGATGATCTCGACGAGTTGCTAGCCATCGGTCAGCGGATCGAGGGTCTTATGGGACAGGTGGATGGTGCCCGGGATATTTCCCTGGAACAGGCCACCGGTCTTCCCATGATGCAGATCGAGCCCCGCCGCGAGGCGCTGGCCCGATACGGTCTGTCCGTCGACGATGTGCAGTCCGTGATCCGCACTTCCCTGGCCGGGACACGGGCCGGACAAATCTTCGAAGGCGACCGGCGGTTCGATGTCATCGTCCGCCTGCCGGAGGATTTGCGGACCAATGTGGCGCTTCTGGAACGGCTCAACGTGCCCCTTCCGGCGATGGAAGAGGGACGCGTGGAGACCATCCCGCTGCGCGAACTGGCCGACATCTCGCTGATCATTGGCCCCAACCAGATCAGCCGCGAGAATGGCAAGCGGCGCATCGTCGTGACCGCCAATGTTCGGGGCCGCGATCTGGGTTCCTTTGTGACGGAGGTCCAGGACCTGGTCCGCAATGAGGCCGAAGTGCCTGCTGGCTATTGGGTGGAGTATGGCGGCACGTTCGAGCAGCTGATCTCCGCCGCCAACCGGCTCAGCCTCGTCGTGCCGGTGGCTCTGGCCATGATCTTCCTGCTTTTGCTTGCCCTGTTCCGCTCGGTGGCCGATGCCGCTGTGGTCTTCTCCGGCGTGCCGCTGGCGCTGACCGGTGGGGTCGCAGCGCTGCTCCTGCGGGACTTGCCCCTGTCGATATCGGCCGGGGTGGGCTTTATCGCCCTGTCAGGGGTGGCGGTGCTCAACGGGGTGGTTCTGGTGACCTTCATCCGCTCGCTGATGGATGAAGGCAAACCGCTGGAGACCGCGATCCGGGAAGGGGCACTGACCCGTCTCCGCCCGGTCCTGATGACGGCACTGGTGGCCAGTCTCGGCTTCGTGCCGATGGCCTTCAATGTCGGTGCCGGTGCGGAGGTCCAGCGTCCGCTGGCCACCGTGGTCATCGGGGGGATCACCTCATCAACCTTGCTGACCCTGCTGGTGCTTCCGGCCCTGCTTCGTATCGTCCGGGGTTTCCTGGGCGGCGAGGCAGGCAATGAAGCCAATCCTGCACGCGAGGAACTCGCCTGATCCCGTGTGACCCGGTCCGACTTCATGTCCGGGCCGGGTCGCTCAGTCTGACTTCATTTCGGAGTATCACATGTTCTCATTCCTGCCCGTTTCGGGCTCCAACCGGTCGCTCTGGGCGATCTTTGCAGCCCTCGCTGCGTGTCTTCTCGTGGGCGGCGATGCGCTGGCCCACGGGGTCACGGAAGGCGACAAGGGCTATATCCAGGAGATCACGGGCATCAATCTGATCCCCTTCCTCTATCTGGGCGCCAAGCACATGGTGACGGGGTATGACCACCTCCTCTTCCTGTTCGGCGTGGTCTTCTTCCTCTACCGGCTCAAGCATGTCGGCATCTATGTCAGCCTGTTCGCCATCGGTCATTCCACCACGATGCTGGCCGGTGTGTTCTTCAATATCGGGCTGAATGCCTATCTGATCGACGCCATCATCGGTCTGTCGGTCGTCTACAAGGCGCTCGACAATCTGGGGGCATTCCAGCGCTGGTTCGGCGTGCAGCCCTCCACCAAGGCCGCCACGCTGGTCTTCGGCCTGTTCCACGGTTTCGGCCTGTCGACCAAGCTGATCGACTATGACATCGCGCCGGACGGGCTCCTGCCCAATCTCCTGGCCTTCAATGTCGGGGTCGAGATCGGCCAGCTCCTGGCCCTGGCGGCCATCCTGATCGCGATGGGCTTCTGGCGGCGCACGGCGAGCTTTGCCCGTCACGCCTACCTCGCCAACACAATTCTCATGTGCGCCGGCTTCATCCTGATGGGCTACCAGCTCACCGGCTATTTCGTCGCATAGACGCAGACTTTCGGAGACTTCCCATGTTCAATTCCCAACTCCCGTCCCGCGACGATCTTCCGTCCAGCGAGAGCCTTCTGAAATCCGCCCTGGTGGCGCTGGTGGCGGCCATCGTCATCCTGGTGACCATCGTCCTGCCCGCCGAATACGGCATCGACCCCACCCGGATCGGCCGTGTCCTGGGACTGACCCAGATGGGCGAGATCAAGGTGCAATTGGCCGAAGAGGCTGCCGCGGATCGCGAGGCCACGACTGCTCAGGCCGCGACACCGGCTCCGCGGGAGACAGCCGCCGCGGCCACCCCTCAGGACACGCCCGTCGAAGCGGCCGCGCCGGCAGAGGCTGTACCGGCGACTGAAGCCCCCGCGGAACCGGCTGCTCCCGAATGGAAAGACACGATCTCCATTACCCTTCAGCCGGGCGAAGCCACCGAAGTCAAACTGACCATGCTGGCCGGAGATGTCGCCGTCTACGAGTGGACCACGGATCAGGCCGGGCTCAATTCGGACCTGCATGGCGACAATCCGCAGGATGCCTTCATCTCCTACCGCCAGGGCCGCAACGAACCCGGTGACAGCGGTGAGTTTGCCGCCGAGTTCGATGGCGCTCATGGATGGTTCTGGCGCAACCGGTCCGAGGTCGCTGTGACGGTCACCCTGCGCACGCGGGGCGAGTACAGCGAATTCAACCGGCTGTTCTAAAAAGGGAAAGGGTGGTCCGGCTCGACACGGGCCACCCGCTTTTCCAGGAGGCCGATCATGCTCTGGCTGGTCATCAAATCCCTCATCTCCGGTGCCCTCGTGGGCATCGTCTCGGAAACCGCCAAGCGCAGCGCGGCCATGGGCGCACTCGTCGCCTCCCTGCCCATCGTCTCCGTGCTGGGCATGATCTGGCTCTGGCAGGAAACAAAGGACACCAATCGCCTCGCCGACCACGCCGAAGCCACTTTCTGGTTCGTCCTGCCCTCTCTGCCCATGTTCCTGCTGATCCCGGCCCTCCTGCGCCGAGGAGTCTGCTTCTGGCCGTCCCTTATGCTGGGCTGTGTAGTTACCGTGGGCCTGTATCTCGCGATGACCTGGCTGGGGCCACGAGTGGGGCTGCGGTTGCCGTTTTGAGACGACGTAAAGCGAGTGGAATGCCACGTTCGAAGCGCGTCAAAACGCGGAACAAAAATCTGAGAGGCTCAGATTCTTACCGACACTCGCCTTCTCCCCCCCTTACCCCCTGGAGAATTGCTCCAGGATAGAGGGGAGCGATTCTTTAGACCAAGGCCTAGTGAAGCTTTTGGCGACTGCCCCTAGAGAGCGTCACACACATGCACCTTGACTTTTGACGCTCATATGCCTCATAGGATTTAGATCCTAATGAAGCTGGAGTGTCATGATGCTGATCGGATATGCCCGAACCTCGACCGCTGACCAGGAAGCCGGTCTGGACGCACAGAGGCGTGAATTGCTGGCCGCTGGGGCGGAGAAGGTATTCAGTGAGCAAGTCTCCTCCGTGGGCAGCCGTTACACCCTTGATGAGGCCCTGAGCTTCATTCGCGAGGGTGATGTTCTGATGGTCACGAAACTCGACCGCCTTGCCCGCTCGATCCGCGACTTGATGGAGATCGTCGATACGCTCCAGGAGAAGGGCGCAGAGCTTCGTATTCTCACTATGGACCTGGACACCTCCTCCGCCACCGGGAAGCTGATGCTGGGTATCCTGGGGTCAGTCGCGGAGTTCGAACGCGAGATCATGCTGGAGAGGCAGCGTGAGGGGATCGCCAAGGCCAAGGCGGCAGGGAAGTACAAAGGCCGTGCGCCGACCGCTCGGAGGAAGGCGGATCAGGTTTTGGCCCTTCTGAACGATGGGATGGCCGAAACGGCGGTGGCCGAGAAGCTTGGAATAAGCCGGTCCAGCGTCCAACGGATCAAACGGTCCGCCCGGAGTGCTGCGTGACGCAAAACCCTGAGTACGAGGAGGAAGCCTAGGACCCAACCCTGCGCACCGAAAGTAGGTTGTTACTATAGATTTCCCCTAAGGGTTCTTCCAAAGCTTTCTGAAGGTCTTTCGGAGAGTGGTGATCACCACCCCGATCATCTCCTCCAGAGACCATGACCTCAAATCCCTATCCCGAATAACAAGCTTGAGCCCAAGCAAGAGGCTCTGGAAGTCCTGCGGCAAGCAATGCCGTGGGCAAAACCACCATGCTCATGAACACCGACATCAACGCAGAACTCGTTCCTCGCTCAGAGGACCGGGCGTTTAACCCTGCCCGAAGGTCAGCATCACCAAGGATGAGGGCGATTATCGACCAAGCCATCGATCACTTCGTGCAATACGAGCAAAGCCATGCCCCTCTTAGGCGCGCCAGAAGTGAGGCAGAAACTGAGAAACTTCATCTCTGCGTCGAAGCCCTGATCACAGACCTTGTCCATCGCGCGCTTACGATGGGCATTACGGCAAGAGTCCACATCAGCCTAGATGACCACGACCTGGGCGGACCTCGTCGATACCGGCAACGGGCCGTAGGCAAGATCACGAAGAAGGTGATCGAATACCTCTCCCAGGCTGAAACCGGTCCGTGGATCAACTTTTTCCGCCCCCGCGAGGGTGCACGTGAACGGTCCAGCTTGTCCGCCGCTCCCAAGCTTCTCGCACTTATCGATAGCGCGGGCATTACGACAAACGACCTTGGGGTCGATCAGGAGCCCCCCGAAGTTATCGCGTTGAAGCGCTGCAAAAAGGAGGACGCGCTTTGGTACGGACGGCCAAAGGGGACGTTGCTAGATTTCGAGGATACGAGCGAAACTCGGCGAATGCGCGAAGAGATGGAGATTATAAACGCCTATCTCGGAGACCTAGACCTTCGAATGGAACCGGGTGGCCCAACCGTCGATCTCAGTGCGAGGCGTCTCCGCCGCATTTTCACCAAAGGCTCGTTCCGCTTCGGAGGTCGCCTATGGGGGCTCCACGCTTACCCATTCTGGTATGGCCTCAAAGGCGGACACAATGGCGAGGTGAATGAACGCCAAGCCTACCTCTTGATCAACGAGGAGCCGGTGGAAGAAGTCGACATCAAAGCATGCTCACTGACCATCCTCTACGCGTTGAACGACCTTCCACTACCGCGTTCCGAAAATCCGTACGTACCACCGGAATACGCCGCCCGGATCCCAGGCGCGAAGGAACCTCCCAAGGCGGCGTTCAAGCCCCTCTTTCAGGCTGCGCTCTGTCGATCTCATCGATATCCGGCATGGGCCAAAGCCGAGCATGCAAACTACGTGTCGTGTTCCGCTAAAGAAGGCTTGGAAGCGCTGGAACGCCTTCATGCTCCGGTGGCTGCATACCTCCATCGTGATTTCGGACATGTAGTTCAACGGATCGAAAGCGACATCCTCGTCGATTGCCTGGCGCATCACGGGGCGGAGCTATCGGCCCTGCCCCTCCACGACTGCCTGATCGTGCCTGCAAGTAAGGCAGAAGAAGCGGAGAGAAGGTTTAAAGAGGCCTTCGTCCGACGCCTCGGGCAGGAACCGATCATCTCCTTCAACTAACGCCACCAATTCACCCATTGAGACGCCCTGAGAGCCCCTCTCGGGGCGCTTCTCTATGCCTGAACCTCAGAGACTATGACCCAATCCTATCACCATCTTGCCCATATCAACCGAGACCACGTCCTCAAGGCCGATGAGCTTCAGTGGGTCGTGATGAGAGTGCGCTCACCTCACCCCGACAAGCCTCTCATCTACACGCTGGGAGGTCGCGAACAGCTCCAGCGGCTTCTACGCCGAGAACGGATCGAACCGGACATCGTCGGCCTGGCCGAGATCGCAGCTTTGCCGACAGACGAAGAACGACGCCTGGAACAGAGACGTGAATTGCAGGAGCTGATAAGCAAAGCCACCGATGAGACGTAGCTAACTAGATAGCCGCGCAATTACAGGAGATATGGGGCGCTGACGGGCGAAATAATCCCTCAGTGCCCCTGCCTCTTGGCGTCTGTCTCGTTTCGCCCGTCAGGAGGCGTCCTTCACTTGCCGAAGCGCCATCGAGAACAGCAGGTCGAAAACCTTTGCCCTTGCCTCCGCATCGGTGAGGATGATGTTCGACATCTCCCTGTCCCTCTGGAAGGCCTGAATGATCTCCGGATAGACAGCCCTCTCGAAGGTCCCCCGCGAAACATCGGGAGGGTTATTCCTCAAGGTTGCCTGCATGCCTGGATCTTCCATGACCTTTTCCGAGGCCGCGAAGAACCGAAGATAGTCCGCTTCGGAAAAGCTCGTCCCATGCCGCTCGTTGAAAGCGTCGATGATCTCCTGGAGGGTCTTGGCTTCCTTCTCGGTGAAGGGCTTGGCGGCGAACTCGCTGATCGGTTTCAGCTCTGTGGTTTCGCCAGCCTGCAGCGACGCTGAACCGTCCTGCTTCTGCTCGACTTTGAAGGCCGCAAGCCGAAGCATGTCGTCGGTGATGTCCGGGTCGTCGGGCTGCTCCCGGTCGGGCAGCTTGCGGTCGAGCCAGGTGGCATAGACGTAGAGCTTCTCCAGCCAGGTGTCCCCCAGCGTCATGATCTGGGCCAGGAAGACGTAGAAACGCTGATAACTCTTGAGCAGCTGTCGGAATTCCTCGCGCCGCCCTTCCTCGTCCTCCGCTTGCCAACGATCCACGGCATTGCGGACGATGGCTTCCAGAGCTGGACGGTCTGCTGTCGTCACACCCTCAGGCTTGAAATAGATCTCCGAGAACCGGTCGATCTCGGGCCGGTCGATGATGCCATAACTGATGATCTTCTGTTCCAGCTCGTAGATCTGGTTGGGATCGGAACGCTCCTCCAGCGTGGTCGCTTCGAAGAAAGGCTTGAAGGCTTCCTGAATGTCCTCGATGGAGTTCTGGAAGTCGAGGATGAAGGTCTTCTTGTCATCCCCTTTCCGCCTGTTCAGGCGCGAAAGAGTCTGCACGGCCTGGAGACCCGCGAGCTTTCTGTCGACATACATCGCGCAGAGCTTGGGTTGGTCGAAACCGGTCTGATATTTCTCGGCCACGATGAGGAGGTGATAGTCGCCCTTGTCGAACTTTTCGGGCAGTTCCGTCTCGGCGAAGCCATTGAGTTCCGGCTCCGTGATCTCGCCACCTGCGCCGTCCGGAAGCGCTCCGGAGAACGCCACCAGCACACCCATTTCGCTGTAGCTCTTCGACGCCAGATAGCGCTCCACCCCCCGATAATACTTCAGAGCGGCTTCCCGGCTGGCTGTGACCACCATCGCCTTCGCTTCACCGCCCAGTTCATGCATCACATGGCGGCGGAAGTGCTCGACGATCACCTCGACTTTCTGATCGATGGCCTCATCGTGAAGATGGGCGAACTTGGCGACCTTGCGCTGAGCCTTGGAGCCTTCGAAGCGCGGGTCGTCCTCGATGGTCTTCTCCAGCTCATAATAGGCTTGGTAGGTCGAGTAGTTCTTCAGCACATCAACGATGAACTTTTCCTCGATGGCCTGACGCATCGAATACAGATGGAAGGGGTGAGGCTCCCCGTCCTCACCTGGATGACCGAAGCGCTCCAGGGTCACATTCCTCGGGGTCGCCGTGAAAGCGAAGTAAGAGATGTTGGGCTGTGGCCCTCGCTCGTTCTGATAGGCGAGGATGATGTCCTCGGCAGAACGGCCCTCCTCTTCCGCTTCCTGGGCTGTCAAAGCCTTGGAGACGGCCTCGGCTGCCTTGCCGGACTGCGAACTGTGCGCTTCGTCCATGATCACGGCGAAGCGTTTGTGAGACTGCGCGGAAATGGCGGTCAGGTGCTCGGTCCCGAATTTCTGGATGGTCGAGACGATGATCTTGGCTCCGGCCTCCAGAGCCTCCTTGAGCTGGCGTGAAGTGCCGTCAATGGCCCTGACCACGCCCGGCGTCTGTTCCAGGTCGGTGAGCGTCTTCTGGAGCTGCCTGTCGAGGACCCTCCGGTCGGTCAGGATGATCGCCGTGTCGAAGACCGACTCGTCGTCTTCCGTATGGAGCTTTATGGCCTGGTGCGCCGTCCATCCGATGGTGTTGGACTTTCCTGAGCCGGCCGAGTGCTGGATGAGATAGTTCTGCCCGCAGCCGTGTTCGCGAGCATCGGCCATGAGCTTGCGCACCGCGTCGAGCTGCTGGAAGCGCGGGAAGATCATCACACCGTCTTCATTGAGGTGGATGAAGCGCCCGATGATGTCGAGCAGGACCTCTCGCGAGAAGATCGCCTTGCCCTCCGGCAGGTCCCGATAGAGATAGGCGATGCGGAACTCCTCGGTCCCGTCCTCCAGCGTCACATCCGGATTGCCGCCCCCACCGTCCCGTCCTCTGTTGAAAGGCAGGAAGAAGGTGCTGCCATTGGCGAGGCGGGTCGCCATGGAAACGTAGTCCTGGTCCAGCGCGAAATGGACGAGAGCACCGCGTTTGAAAGTCAGCAAAGGCTCCCCGGCGGGCGAGCGGTCTTTACGGTACTGCTTCTCAGCCGTCTTGTAGTTCGAGCCGGTCAGCGTGTTCTTGAACTCGAAGGTCGCGACCGGAATGCCGTTCACGTAGAGAACCGTATCGATCCGGTTGCCGTTCTTGGTCGAGTATTCGACTTCCTGGATCACGGAAAGGATGTTGGCCTCGTAGAGCCGAACCAGGTCGGGGTTTATCGATGAGGCAGGCTTGAAGGCACACAGCTGGAACTTGATGTTCGGCACCAGCTTGATGCCCTTGCGAAGGACTTCCAGCGTCCCGAAGGTCTTCAAGTCCTTGGCGAGCTTGTCGATCACCGTGCGCTGCTCGGAACCGGGATAGTTCGTGGCGAGTGTCGCCCAGGCATCCGGCTGGGAGGTCTTCAGGAACTCGCAGACCAGTTCGGCGTCGAGCGCGAACGGCTTGTCGTGGTCGTCAGGCTGCCGTTCGCGATAGTCTTGGTGTGCGACCAGCTGTTGGACGAAATGTTCCTGGACAGCGATTTCGCGGTGGAGGGAGGAGGCTGTGAGGCTCATAGTCCTGCCACTATCTGCTGAAGCACCGCCAGCGGCGTCGTATTGTCGAACTGAAACCGGCTAGGCCCTCGCAGCGTTCGATCTCTCAGGTCGATTTTCTTCGCATCGTAATTGTAGGTAAAAACGTATCTGGCGCCGTTCAGCGTCACCCAGGTTGCGCGCGCGACCTGACCATTACGCTCGTAGACTTCAACGGTGTCACGAGCCAGGTTGAGGCGCTGCAGGACAGCTTTCTTTAGCGGCTCCAACACCTTCTCGACCTCGGATGCGTGATGAGCGGCTTGCTGCCTGACACCGATCACGAAGTCGTCGACCTCTTGCGTCGTAGTCAGTGGCTTGGCCATTACTCTTCCCCGTACAGTTCGTTCTGGTCGAAGCGGTCGTACTGATCGAGACGCTCCAGCATTTGCTCCTCCCAATCTGCGTACGTCATCCCTGTCGAAGTATGCCGCCACTCTGTGCGACCGTTAGCGGGGCGCCCATTGACTACAGCTGCCGCAGCGCTGGGGCTGCTGAAGGCGTAGTTCTCGGAAAACTCGGCCAACTCGCCTTTCGGTATGAGAACTCCTCGATCAACAAGGTCCCGGTACAGCGACTTGTAGCTCGCGTTCTTCGTGGCGGTGGACGCCCATGTGCCACGAGCGGCAGACCCCCGCTGCACGACAAATTCACCGTTCTCCAGTTTCGCGAAAGCCTTGATCTCGTGCTTCGGGGTCGTCAGCTCGAATCTGACCTCGTGACCAGATTTCGGTTGGTCCGCAGATGCCTTCGGACGGGTCTTTGAAAGGAAGCAGTCGACCCGGACAGCCGGGAGGACGACTAGCAGGTTCTCAAGAAAGACCTCCATGTCAGCAATCGCTGCTTCTGCGAGATACGGAATGGGAGGCTTCGTGCCGTTGTCCAGATCCACCCGTGTCTCCTGGATCAAACGAGCTTCGAGATAACGGATGTGAGCCTTGTTGAGCGTATTGGCGGCAGTCGTGATCAGCACCGCCGTATTCCACCAGTCCTTCGACGTGTCGTGAGATCGAATTCGATGGCTGATGTCGTCACCCTCGCCTACATAGATGATGGCTCGGCCATCCTTTTCGCCAACCAGAAGGTAGACGCCAGTGTACCGTGACACTTTTCGCTTCAACGCCTCCGCGATCTGAGTACGCGGCGCGACCAAAATGTGGCCGGTCCAATTGAGCATCTGCGCTGTGCGCATTCCATCGGGCCGTCCATCGATGAAGTAGAGTTCCAGTGAGCGTCCGCTCGGGGTCGAGCTTGTCATCCCGCCATCTCCTCCTGAATCTGATCGAGGCGCTTGTCGCCTTCGCCGGTCTGGCCCCAGCGGGTCAGGTCGATCTGGCCTGTAACAGCGGCTGTGATGAGGGCCGAGCGGTATTCCTTGAGGCGGTCGATGGAGGTCTGGGTGAGCGCTGCCATCCGGTCAACGTCGCCTGATGCCGCACGAATTTCCTCAAGCAACGCATCTTGCTTATCGAGCGGGGGCAACAGGCAGGGGAAATCGTAGACTTCGCCGACCCGCAGATGCCCCACTGTGCTGCCCTTAGATTTGCTTTGGATGTAGTCACGCCCGATGGAGCTGTAGATCGTTGCGATGATGAACTCTGGCTTCACTTTCGACCTATCTGGGCGATAGATCATCGTGCGCTGACCCAAGCAAAACTGGCGGTCTGTAGGCGCAAGGCAAGCTTCTCCTACCGGAGCCTCTCGGGTGAAAATTACATCACCCTCAATCGGCTTACCCCGCTGAGTCCACTCAAGGTAGGAGGCTCGGTCGGTCCAATAGCCACCCGAAGGATTGAACCCTCCATTTCGTACGCACGTTGTGCGAACGACGAAGTAGTCACTATGGTCGATGGTCGGCGGCGTCCGATTCTTACAGTCGATCACCCGAGAGCAAATGTCCTTCATTCTCACCCAGCGCCAATCGGCTGGAACTAAAGGCATCCACTCTGGACCAGCCTTTCGACGCTCGTCAGCAAAGGTCGTCAACCCTGTAAGGACCTGGGTTGTCTTGGCGGACCTCCGCTCCCCCAACAGCTCCACCAGGCGCTGCTTCTTCTCGACCAGCTGGTCGATCCGGGCGGTTTCCTTGTCGAGGAAGTCCGCGATGGCCTTCTGGGTGTCGAGGTCGAACAGGGGAACCGGCAGACGACCGAGCATGGACTGGTTGAGTCCATCGCGTGTCTCTTGGCTGGAGAGCGCCCGAATGTCACGGTACAGCCCTGAAAGCCACCACCGCAGGAACCGCTCATCCCCTGGATAGCCCGCAATACACGCGAGTGATTGATTCCCATATACAGCGATGGCGAGACGGGCGACCATTCCCTTGGTCTTGCCCTGACCGGCCAATGCCATAATCAGGCTCCCCTTGGGCATCAGCTTGGTGCTGCTGGATCGAACTGCCTCAGCTGTAATCAGAGCCGTGGGTTTCTCCACATCCCATTGGTTGACCTCGCCCGAGCCGATCCAAGGGACCGAGCCGCCTTCCCAGAAATCCAAGCGACTCTTGTCAGGGGTGCCTCCGCTGTAGATGCGAGCAACTCGACCGAGTCGAGCGGTCCTCACCGGCAACATCTCGACCAATCCGAAATGGTCCGCGAATTCACTCACGCCGCGACCTCCTTCAGAAGCCCGGCGATCTCCGCTTCCAGTGCCTTCAGTTCCGCATCGATCTCCTCCAGCGGTCTCGGGGGGACATACTCGTAGAAATACCGGTTGAAGTTGATCTCATAGCCGACCCGGCCTACCGCGCCGTCGCTGGCATCCTTGTGGCTCTCGTCCACCCAGGCATCCGGCACGAAGGGTTTCACCTCGCGCTCGACATAGGCTTCCCAGGTCTCGTCCAGGGGCACGAGTTCGGTGTCCCTCAGATCGCTGTCCGCTTCCAGCTGGCCTTTCCTGTCGCGGCAGACTTCCGCCTCTTCATCGCGTTCGCCGAAGACCGAGAGGATGGCCTTCTTCACAGGCGCTCCGATCTTCATGCCAGAGGCCTTGAGGGCCTTCTGCAAGTCGGCCTCGAAGCCATCCCGAGACACCCAGCGATGGTCCCTGGGCAGTCCTTCCAGAGCTGCCAACAACGCATCGGCCTCGTCATCCTTGAGTTTCTGGATAGCCTTCTCGGCTTTCAGCGCCTCGACCTTCTCGTCCGTCACCTCGAAGGCGAGCTTCAAGGGCCGCTCCACCCGGATTTCCCGATAGCCGAAAGCCTCACGCGGGAAGACCTTGGAGATCTTGTCGTCTGCGGCTTCATAGAGGGTGTAATTGCGCACGATCTCGGCGCGGGCCTCATCAGGGATCTCCCGACGCTTGGACCCCAGCGATTTACGCATGGATTTCCAGAAGGCTTCGCCTGAGGCGTCGATGAGTTGGACTTTGCCCCGACGCTCGACCGACTTGCGATTGGACAGCAGCCAGACATAGGTCTGGATGCCGGTGTTGTAGAAGAGATCGGTGGGCAGGGCGATGATCGCCTCGACCCAGTCATTCTCCAGCATCCAACGCCGGATCTCGCTCTCTCCGGAGCCAGCCCCGCCCGTGAAGAGTGGCGAGCCGTTCATGACGATCCCGATCCGCGACCCGGCTTCGTCCGCACGCATCTTGGAGATCATGTGCTGCAGGAAGAGAAGCTGGCCATCGGAGACACGCGGGGTCCCCGCACCGAAGCGGCCTTCCTTGCCCAGATTTTCCGCCTCGGAGACGATGGGCTCCTTGTACTTCTTCCAGTCCACGCCATAGGGCGGATTGGAGATCATGTAGTGGAACTTGCGGGAGGGATGGGCGTCCTGGGTGAGCGTGTTGCCATAGGCGATCTGCTCCGGGTCGTGCCCCGTCACCAGCATGTCCGACCGGCAGATGGCAAAGGACTCGCCATTGAGTTCCTGCCCGAAGAGTTCCACGCGCATGTCCGCGTTGATCTCCTTGAGGGCCTCCTCGGTGAGGGCCAGCATGCCACCCGTGCCACACGCCGGATCGTAGACCTGACGGATAACGCCGTCCTTCTGGAGACTGTCGCGGTCCGGCTCGACAAGAAGATCGACGATCAGGCGGACGACTTCGCGCGGGGTGAAGTGTTCACCGGCCGTCTCGTTGGAAATCTCCGAGAAGCGGCGAATGAGTTCCTCGAAGAGATAGCCCATCTCCAGGTTGGAGACCTTGGAGGGGTGAAGGTCGATCTCGGTGAAGCGTTCGAAGACCTTCCAGAGGAGCCCGGCATCCTTGAGACGCTTGAGCTGGTCGGTGATCAGGAACTTCTCCAGGAAGACATCCTGCACATCCGGCGGGAAGCCCTGCAGATAGTCGATCAGGTTCTCATGGAGCTGACCGGCATCCTGCTGCTTGAGCTTGGCGAAGGTGAAACGCGAGGTGTTGTAGACCTTGATGTCGCTACCCACCGCCCCGAGCAGGATCATGCGGCGGGTCTCGTCGTCGATGTCCTCGGGCAGGTTCGCGGCTGCCGAGAGGACAGCCTCCTTGGTGGGCTCCAGGATCGTATCGAGACGGCGCATCACCACGAAGGGCAGCACCACCTTGCCGTACTCGGACTGTCTGAAGTCCCCCCGAAGAAGCTCCGCGATGGACCAGGCAAAGTTCGCCAGGCCCTGCACGTTCGCAGGCGTTCCGCTCATATAACCCCTCCCTCTAGGTTGAGCAAAGCCCAAGCGCTCGCCGAAGGCAAGCATGAGCCCATGCAACCTGCTGAAATTTCATGAGATAGCCGAACAGCCGATCTCTGGGTGTGATCCTAGTCACGCTGGGGCGTCAGAAGGAGTCCTGGACTTCAGTTCACCCAGCCAGTCGACGCTGTTCATGATGGGCCGGAGCGTCTCCGGGGCGATCTTGTTGCCGTACAGGCCGTATGTGAGGTTCGGATGCTGGTGGCCCAGGATTGCAGCGACCTTTGCCTCGGGCACATCCATCTCGTTCAGACGGCTCGCAAGCGTGTGCCTGAAACTGTGGAAGACTTTCTCCGGCCCGTGACCGAGAGAGCGCTTGAGTTCGCCGAAGCGATTGGTGATGGAGTTGGCAGCCATCGGGTTGGAACACCAGGCTTTGACCACATCGCGAATGGCGTCTGGACAGGGGATCACTCGCGCACCCGCATCGGTCTTGGTCGCTTCTCGCGGGATCACCAACCAGTCTTTCTCGGCATCGTACTGGAGCCCCGCTATCTCGCTGACACGCGCACCTATGTGCAGCGCAATGAGGATCGCCGAATGCAATGGGGTTCCAGTAGAGGCCTCGAGGAGCGCCTTAACCTCCTCCAACGACCAGACCTCACGATTAACTTGAGGCGCAGCGACAGCCAACTCGTGTTGCTGCCAGACACTTCCATCCAGGTGGAAGAAACGCCAGAGCTTGGCCATCGCGATCTGGATGTTCTCGATGGTCTTCTTCTTGAGCGGCTTGCCCTCGTCACCCCTCGCCAGGGACTGCAGATAAAGCGCCACCTCCCTACGGTCGACACGCGTGACGAAGGGGAACCGTTGAGAACACCGCTTGTAAGCCCTGCGATACTCCCGCTTGGTCCCTTCGGAGAGCTGGGTGTTTTCGAACAGGCGCTCACCCGCTTCAACAAGAGGCAGCTCACCCCTCGTTGCCCGAAGAGCTGCTTCCAATCCCTGCCCGTCCAAAGTCTCAGCGATGAAGCGCCGACGCACGTCATCCAACTCCTCGGAAGAATTCGTGTCACCCAGCAGGCCTTCCTGTTGTCCCCAGGCGACAGCCTGGCTCTGCAGCCGGTCAATCAGGCTTTCTCGGAAGGTGTAGTCTTCGTCCGAAACAGATCGTCTCTCAGACTGCTGGTAGTCTTCGTAGGCAAGGTCGATGAGCGACTTGTCGATACCCCTGCGCAGGGCTTCCCACTCTTCTTCCAGCTGCTTGAGGCGAGCGTCACGCCTGCGGCGCGCTTCTTTCACATCACGGGTCCTGAGGGTCTCCTCCACGAAGTCACTGCCGAAGGCCTCTCTCACATCCAAAGGGACCCGCTTGCGGAGCCACCACACCTTCCCACGCTGTTTCAGATTTGTGTTCACGACGCGCACTCTCGGCATGACTTTCCCCTGTCTTGTGGGACAGTTTGTGGGACAATCTCAAGGCCGAAAATTCAGTTATTGCGTTAGTTCAGAGACTTAACGGGAAAGTGGTGGCGAGGGAGAGACTTGAACTCTCGACCTCACGATTATGAGTCGTGCGCTCTAACCAGCTGAGCTACCTCGCCACACGGGTTCCTCCGCAAGGAGGAGGGACGCCATATACGCGGAGCGCCCGCGGCTGGCAAGCCGCGGGCGCCCGCTGATTTCAGTTCTCTGACAGCTAGGCTGCGCGAACTTCCTGCAGGAATTGTTCGACGGCCGTTTTCAGCTCGTCGGACTGGCGCGAAACGGCCAGCGAGGCTTCGAGCACTTCGCCTGCGCTCTCGCCCGTTTCCGAGGTCGCCTGGTCGACTTCCTGGATGTTCGAGAACACGTCGCGCGTGCCGTCTGCGGCTTCCTGTGCCGAGCGGGTGATCTCGCCGGCGGCCGCGCGCTGCTCTTCCATGGCAGCCGCGATCGCGGTGGCGATCTCGCTCATCTCGTGGATGGTACCGCCGATCGAGGACATGGCATCGACAGCCTTGGCAGTCGCCCCCTGGATACCGGAAATGTGCTCGGAAATGTTCTGCGTCGCCGCACCGGTCTGGCTGGCCAGCGCCTTGACCTCGGAGGCCACGACCGCGAAGCCCTTGCCGGCTTCGCCGGCGCGGGCCGCCTCGATGGTGGCGTTCAGGGCCAGCAGATTGGTCTGCTCGGCGATGTCGTTGATGAGGCTGACGATATTGTCGATCGACTTGGCCGCATCGTCGAGACGCTGGACGTCGCCATTGGTCTGCTCGACCTGGTCGACGGCGCTGCCGGCGATCTCGGTGGAACGCGAGATCTGCTGGCTGATCTCGCCGATCGAGGAGACCATTTCCTCGGCGGCGGCGGCCACAGTCTGAACGTTCTGGGACGCGCCTTCGGAGGCCTGTGCCACAGCGGCGGATTTGCCGGTCGTGGCGGCGGCTGTCGAGCTCATGGCGCGAGCCGCGGTCTCCATGCGGGTCGCGGCCTCGCCGACCTGGCCCAGCGCATCGGTGGACGCAGCTTCGAAAGCCTGGATCAGGCTCTCGACGGCGGCCGAACGCTTTTCCTTCATGCGGCGTTCCGCTTCGGTCTCCTGCTCGAGGCGAGCGCGTTCGATCGCGTTCTGGCGGAAGACGTCGACCGAGCGCGCCATGTCGCCGATCTCGTCCTTGCCCGGAGAGAAGCCGAGATTGACGTCGCTATTGCCCTCGGCCAGCGCGCTCATGGTACGTGCCATGGCGCTCAGGCGCTTGAGCAGGATGTTGTTGACGTAGAGCCAGCCGATACCGGCCGCGACGACCATGCCGGCTGCGGCGATCACCATGAGCAGGATACGGCCCGTCATGACGGCGGAGTTGGCGGCGCTCGTGGCACCGTCGACGCGGTTGGCGACCTGGCCCTTGAAGTCATGGACCGCACTCAGCAGCGCCTCGGCGGAATAGCGGGCCTCTTCAGCCACGACCTCGGCTGCGGCAACGGCGGCGAGCTCTGACTTGCGCAGTTCGAAAATACCGGTATCGCCTTCGCCGAAATTGATCAGCGTGTCGGCCTGGGTACGCATCACATCGGTGACGATCGGGCCGAGAATGGCGAGATTGACGTCCAGCTCGCCGACCGCCTCGTCCCAGCGGTCGAAAATGGCGTCGACGTCCGGGCTCGTGCCGGCGATGTCGACCTCATTGTACTGGATCATGATCTGGTTGGCCGCCAGCAGCGCGCGCAGCAGGCTTTCGATGTCCGCTTCGTCACTGGCATCGAGCGCACCCTCAACGCTGCCGGCCAGTGCGGTGCGCGCGACCCGTGCCTCATTGGTCACGTCGCGGCGCGTGTCGCGGATCTGCAGGCGGCGATCCACCACCGCATTCATCTCCTCGACCATTTCGGAAAGCTCGCTGACCGCGGCCGCAAGTTCGGCCGTCTCGGCCGTGCCCGACAGCGACTGAAGGCGTTCCAGCTCGCTTTGCAGGCCGTCGCGGAATTCCACCACGCGCTCATAATTCATTTCCCGGGCGATTACGGTCTGGGATCCGCCGAAAGCGGCCAGCGACTCGCTGAGCGCGACGCTCTGCTCGCTGAGCGCGTCCACAGCCATCGTTTCCGGGATGGACTGCTCGGCGATCTGCTGAACGGCGTTATTGGCGGAGTTGAATCCAGTCACGCCCACGATGGTCGCAACGAGCGTCATGAAGGCCGTCAGCGCGAATGCAGACAGCAGGCGGACGCGAATGCTGGACGTCTTGTCGAGGACTTTGGCGAGCACAGAGTTCATTTTTTCGGCCCCTAGGGTTAATGGCCCGGTTCAAAAAAGTACGGCGACGCTAACGCGCCGCCGTAAATGAATTCTTATTGACGCCGCCCCGCTTCTTTTATTTGGGTGGGACGTATCATTTATTCGCGTCAGCCGCCGAGGTTGAAGTCGAAGCGCTGCTGCATACCCTCGGTCGCGGCCGAAGCCGGGGCATAGGCCCAACCTTCGATGGCGCGGATAACGGCGCGATCGAACACGCCTTCCGGATTGGCTTCGACCACAGTCGGGTTCTGGATAGTCCCGTCCGGCGCCACGGTATATTCAACGACCGCATAACCTTCGATGCCGCGACGCTCAGCACCGCGCGGATACTCCGGAGCCTCGACAGTCGTGCGCTCGCGATCCTGGGCCAGGGCCGGCGTGGCGGCGAAAGCCATAGCGGTCATCGCCGCCGCCATGATCATGGTTCCCGTCTTTTTCATCGACTTATTACCCTTCATCCAAAGTCCGGTAGCATCGCCCGGGATTTTCCCCGTGTTCGAACCACCTCGTTGATTTCGTGCAGGAGCAAAGCCTCCCGACGACGAGGACTATGACAAAAACCGGTTGCCAAACTTTTAAATGAAGCTCGAATCAGTGAGCGGGATGGAAAATTTTTTTGACTTAATTTTCAATAGATTGGATTGGGCGTTAGGCGGCTATTAAGACCCTGTGCCAAAACGCGACAGGTTTTCGCCGCGGTTTTGGTAAACATAACGCTAAAGTCGAACGAAGTATTTGCACGAACCCGTTCACCCTGCGGAGGAATTTGCCCGCCCCATGACGGACACAGAACGCCGCTTCGGCCCGGACCGGCTCGAAACCTTCGCCGCCCTTCTGCTCGAAACAGCCGGCGCCCGCCCGGCGGATGCCGCCGCCGTGGCTCACCACCTCGTGGACGCCAATCTGAAAGGGCATGACAGTCACGGCGTGGGCCTCCTGCCCGCCTATGCGCATCACATCGCCAAGGACCTCGTCAACACCGCTGCCGAAGCCTCGACGATCAAGGAGACCACGATCCTCCTTCAGGTCGATGCCGATGGCGGCTGGGGCGGACCGGCGGGCCTGCGCCTCATGGAGCAGGCGTCCGCAAAGGCGAAAGAACACGGGCTGGCGGCGGCCACGATCGGCAATGCCCATCATCTCGGCCGGATCGGCGCCTTCGCGGAACGGGCCGCAGAAGCCGGGCTCGTCTCCATGCATTTCGTCAACGTGACGGACCACGCCCCGCTGGTGGCGCCCTATCGCGGCTCGGACGCCCGCTTCGGAACCAATCCGGTCTGCATCGCCTTTCCGCCGACGCCACGCCGCGCCCTCTTCCTGCTCGACATGGCCACCAGCCGGATCGCGCTGGGCAAGATCCGCGTCGCTGCGAACAAGGGCAAGACGCTCGCCCCGGGCTGCCTTATCGACGAAAAGGGCATGCCGACCACCGATCCGAGCGGCATGGCCGGCTTCGAGGTCAAGGGCGCGCTCACGCCGATGAGCCGCCACAAGGGATACGGGCTCGCCTTCGCCTGCGAACTGCTGGCCGGCGTACTGTCCGGGTCCGGTACGATCCAGCCGGACAATCCGCGCCGTGGCGGCATCCAGAACCGCATGCTCTCCATCCTCATCGACCCCGACGCCTTCGGCGATCGAAGCTGGATGGACACGGAGATCGAAGCGATGGCCGATTACGCCCTCGCCTCGCCGCCCATGGACTGGGACAGCCCCGTTCTCTACCCCGGCGACCCGGAACGCGCCCTCTTCGGGAAGCGCTCGCGCGAAGGCATCCCGCTCGACCTGAAGACGCTCGAACAGCTGAACAAGACCGCCGAGGCGGTGGGACTGGAAGAGCGGCTCTAGCGCTCGCGCAAACTCTCCGGCAGACCGAACACGTCCAGCACGTCCTGGCTGATGCGCCTGGGGCGGCCGGTGGTCTGGTCGATCCGGCACCATTCGGTGGTGGCGCGGGCGGAGAAGCGTTTGGCGCCGGGCTTTCGGATATCGACATGGCGGTCGAAGCGCGGCCCCCGGATCGCGCCGAGCCAGGTACGGATTTCCGCGATCTCTCCGGGCAGGATGGGATCGCGGTATTCGATCGTGTGCTTGAGCGCGACCCAGACATCGGAGGTCGTCATGTCGGACGGGGCGACGCGATGCCAGTGCGTGACGGCGATATCCTGAACCCAGCGCAGATAGACGACATTGTTCACATGGCCGAGCTGGTCGAAATCCTCAGGCTGCGGCGTGATGCGGCGAACGAGCGCCGTCTCGAAGTCGAGACAGCCCATTCCCTCGCCCTCGACGGCCTGGTCGTGCCCGATCATGCCCGCCAGCGGGCCCGATGCCAGATTCATGTCCGCGTCCTTTGCTGCACTGCACGATATCTACGCACGCACGCGCGCACGAGAAAAGAGCGCGTCATGACATACGCGCCCTTCATCATCGCATAGGCGTCCGAGGTGCGGACAAGCCCTTCTTCCCCGCAAGCGGGGAAGTGGGCCGCAGCTCAGCTGCGGGCCGATGGGGCGGCCGCAGGCCGGGGATCAGACACCGGCTTCGCCGGCCCCTCCACCGCTTCGCGGTCCCCCTCCCCCGATGGGGGAGGAAAGTTATTTCTTCGGCGCCGAGATATGGATCGGGTGGCCCAGCGCGGTGAGCGCGGCTTCGGCGAAACCCTCGGTGAGAGTCGGGTGGACGTGGATCGTGCCGGCGATGTCTTCCAGGCGGGCGCCCATCTCGATCGCCAGGGCAAACTCGCCCGAGAGTTCGGAGACGTGCGTGCCGACGGCGTGGATGCCGAGCACGACGTGATCGTCCTTGCGGGCGGTGACGCGGACGAAACCGCCATCGCTGCCGGCTTCCATGGAGAGATAGCGGCCCGAGGCGGCCAGCGGGAACTTGCCCGTGATGACCTCCTCGCCCTTCTCCTTCGCCTCGTCCGGCGTCAGGCCGACGCCGACGATTTCCGGCTCGGTGAAGCAGACGGCGGCGATGGAGACCGGGTCGAAGACGCGGCGATGACCGGCAATCAGCTCGGCGACCATCTCGCCCTGGGCGGTCGCCTTGTGCGCCAGAAGCGGCTCGCCGACGACATCGCCGATGGCCCAGACGCCGCGCATGCCGGTGCGGCACTGGTCATCGACCTTGATGAAGCGGTTATCGACGAGGTCGAGGCCCATATTCTCGAGCCCCCAGCCGTCGAGACAGGCCTTGCGGCCGACGGCGACAAGGATCTTGTCGGCCTCGATCGTCTTCTCTTCGCCCTTGGCATTCTCGTATTCGAGCACGGCCTTGCCCTTTGTGCCCTTCACGCCCTTGGCCTTGCATGACAGCTGGACGTCCACCTTGTGCTTCTTCAGCCACATGGTGATCGGACGGGTCATTTCCTTGTCGTAGAGCGGCAGGATGACGTCGGTGGCCTCGATGAAGGTCACCTCCGTGCCCAGCTTGCGATAGGCGATGCCCAGTTCGAGGCCGATATAGCCCGCGCCGACGACGACCAGCTTTTCCGGACGTTCGTCGAGATCGAGCGCGTCGGTGGAACCGATGACATTGCCGCCGAAGGGCAGGAAGGGCAGTTCGACCTCGACCGAACCGGTCGCGAGGATGACGTTCTCGGCGGTGATCTCCACCTGCTCGCCGTCATCCATCGTCACGACGCAGGTCTTGGCGTCCTTGAACTCGGCCCAGCCGGCGATGTGCTCGGCGCCCGCAGCCTTGATCAGCTGGCCGACGCCGCCGGTGAGCTTGGAGACGATGCCGTCCTTCCAGCCGACCAGCTTGTCCATGTCGAGCTTCGGCGCCTCGGCGAGGGAGATGCCCAGCTCGTCCTTTTCGGCATGCCTGGCCATCTCCTCATACTTCGTCGCGGCGTGGATCATCGCCTTGGAGGGGATGCAGCCGCGATTGAGGCAGGTGCCGCCCAGGCCGTGCTTGTCGACGATGATGGTATCGAGGCCGAGCTGGCCGGCGCGGATCGCGGCCGGATAGCCGCCCGGGCCGCCGCCGATGACGAGGACTTGGCAAGACCGTGTCTGCATGGATCACTCCTTGGAAGGATGAAGCGCAAGAATGCCGATTTCGGCACCGGCTTTAGACGCTCGGGCGAAAAAGGGAAAGAGGCGGGCTGAAGAGGGCTAGCGCTTCAGGACCGCAAAGCCCAGCGAAGCGAGGACATTGCCCGCGAATACGAGCACGAAGGTCCCGAAGACGATCGCGGGCATCCATTCGGAATGGATGCCGATCCGCTCGTGATAGAACATCAGCACGAAGACCAGCGCGGCCCAGACGGCCACGGCCGAAATGAAACGGTTCCAGAAGGCTGTCAGGCCTGCGCGCATTTCGCTCTCCCATGCTTGCTCAAGGTGTGACGCCTCCGCCCGGGAGCGTCAAGGCGGCGTTACCCAAGTCCGGGAAGGTGGAAGGCAAGCCGGTTCTTTCATGCTACCGTCGCAGGACGCACAGGGAGACCGTCATGACGCATATCCTGAAAACCGCGATCATCGCCGCACTGGGTGCGAGCCTCGTCGCAGCAGCCGCCGATGCCCAGAACAATGGCAATCGCGGCCAGGGCCAGGGTCAGGGACGCGGTCAGGACCGGCAGGATGACCGGGACGACCGCCCCGATGACTGGCGAGACGAGCGGTATGACGACCGCCATGACACGCGCACCGGCAACCAGCCGGACAATCACGGCCGCAGAGTCAGCGAGGCCGCGCGCGAAATGAACGAAGTCCATCCCGGCGATGTGCCCGGGCCCGGCCGTTCGCAACAGGCGCATCAGTTGCACGACATCGCCCGCGATGACGACCCGCAACATTACGAGGCACGCCCCCTGCCCGGTATCGGCGACATTCTCGGCATTGACGACGACCAGGACGAACGCGAACGCCGCCGCCCGCGCGACACGCGCCCGGATGACGACGACGCCGAAAACCGGGGCATCCGTCTGGAAGACATCATCGATTTCGAACCGGATGATGACGACGAACCCGTCGATGACGGCCGCCGCGACCGCTCGAACCGGACCAGCCGCACGGACGAGGACCGGCGCGATCTTGAGCCTTATTGAGGCACGCACCGATAGCGCCACGGCGCTTCCGCCTGGCGGTATGAGGGGTGCAGGGCGTCCGGCGATGCCGGAACTGTTGAGTTTGTTTGTGTGGCATCGGGAACGACCCTGCACACGGAGATTTGTCGGGCCCCTCGCGGCGCCCCTCTCGAAACCGGTCTGGACAGACAGTCAGCGCTTTTGCTGCCCCTCCGAACCGATGGCCTCACCGGATCCGGTCGTGGTCAACCCGACCGGAGCGGGCAAGCTCCGTCCTCCCCACACCCCCGGATAACCAGTCCGGGCCTCGAGCGGTGCGAGAACAGGGAAGAGTCTAAGCCGGGTTTGGAGGGCGGGGATAAGTTGGTGTTTCAGGACACCCAAACTTGTCATCCCGGACGCATGCCCGGCCCTGAGCCGGGCGGAGATCCGGGACCCATACGCCCGGTGCTGGCCGGAAGAAGACGCGGCATGGATAGAGAGTCCGCTTTCGTCCAAATCCCGCGATTATGGGTCCCGGCTCTACAGCCCGCCTGCGCGGGCTATACGGCCGGGATGACAACTTGAAACGAAAAATCTCGATTCCCCCGGGCCTGTCCCGGGGAAACCGGAGCTGAACGGCGTGCCCCCGCCCACTTCTCCATTCATTTCTTGCCGGGATGTCGCCGCACGGGTTCAGCGCCCGCGCACGCCGCACCATAGATATCATGCCGGGAAAGGACCGCTCGAACCCCATACGGCGAACTGGCTGGCAAGAGATCAATGGACGGGTCTGCATAGACAGCCGCCCCGATCTCTCGCCGCCGTCTTTACATAAACAGCGTCGCCGGGTTCTCCAGATAGGCCTTGACCTTCTGGATCAGCATGGCGGCGTCGTAGCCGTCGACGATGCGGTGGTCGAAGCAGCTGGAGAGGTTCATCACCTTGCGCGGCACGACCTGACCTTCCGCATTGTAGCGCGGCAGGGTCTGCATCTTGTTGACGCCGATAATGGCCGTTTCCGGCGCATTGAGGATCGGCGTGGTGACGAGACCGCCAATGGCGCCCAGCGAGGTGATGGTGATGGTCGAACCGGTGAGTTCGTCCTTGGAAGCCTTGCCGTCCTTCGCCGCGCCCGCCAGCCGCTTCAGCTCGCCGGCGATCTGCCAGATATCGAGGCTCTCCGCGTGCTTGATGACCGGCACCATGAGGCCGTTCGGCGTCGCCGCCGCAACGCCGCAATGCACGGCGTCATACTTGGTCAGCACCATGCCCTCGCCGTCGAAATGGGCATTGGCCTGGGGCACGTCCGGCAGGGCCTTCGTGAGCGCCATGACAAGGAAGGGGATGAAGGTCAGCTTGGCCTGATCGTCCGACTTCGTGGCGTTGAGATGGCCGCGCAGTTCTTCCAGCGCCGTGACGTCGATCTCCTCGACATAGGCGATGTCCGGAATGGTGCGCTGGGCATGGGACATGTTCTCGGAGATGCGGCGGCGCAGGCCGATCACCTTCTCCTCGGTCACGCCCGTGCGCGGCACCCGCACGGTGCTGCCCGAACTGCCGGCCCTGGCCGCGAGGCGGCCGCCGGAGCGGATGAAATCGTCCAGGTCTTCATGCGTGATCCGTCCGGCGGGACCGGTCCCGGGCACGGCAGCGAGATCGATATCGGCTTCCAGCGCGCGCTTGCGCACGGCCGGGCTGGCAAGAGCCCGCTCGCCCGCAGGGCGCGCCGCGACGGAAGGAGCCTCGGCAGCCGGAGCCGGAGCGGACGGCCTGGCCGGTTCCCCGGCGGGCTCTTCCGGCTTTTCAGCCTCGGCCTTGTCTGCCTTGGCGGCTTTCTCGTCGTCCTTGCCGCCCTCGTCTTCCGCCGGCACGGCGCCGTCGGTGGCGATGAACATGATCTCGGTGCCCACCGCGATGACATCGCCCGGCGCGCCGACCAGCTTGGTCACGGTGCCGTTCACGGCGCAGGGAATTTCCACCGTCGCCTTGTCGGTCATCACGTCGAGGACGTGCTGGTCTTCGGTGACCGTATCGCCTTCCTTGACGTGCCATTCGACGATCTCGGCTTCGACAATACCCTCGCCGACATCGGGCATCTTGTAGCGGTATTCGCTCATGGTCAGGCCTCCAGAACGTCGTTCATGGCGTTGATGAAACGCTCCGGTCCCGGGAAATAGGACCATTCATGGGCGTGGGGATAGGGCGTATCCCAACCGGTCACCCGCTTGATCGGCGCTTCCAGAGCGAAGAAGCATTCTTCCTGGATCTGGGCCGCCAGCTCGGCGCCGAAACCGGAGGTCCGCGGCGCTTCCTGGGCGACGATGCAGCGGCCGGTCTTGTTGACCGAGCGGGAGATCGTCTCGATGTCGTAGGGCACCAGCGTCTTCAGGTCGATGATCTCGGCGTCCACGCCCGCCTTTTCGGCCGCCGCCTGGGCGACGAGAACCAGCGTTCCATAGGTGACGATGGTCACCGCCGAGCCTTCGCGGACGACTTCCGCCTTGCCGATCGGCAGGCTGTAATGATCCTCCGGCACCTCGCCCTTGGGATGCTGACCCCAGGAGGAGAGCGCGCCGCCGGAATGGCCGTCGAACGGACCGTTATAGAGGCGCTTGGGCTCGAAAAAGATGACCGGGTCCGGGCTTTCGATCGCGGCGATCAGCAGGCCCTTCGCGTCGTAGGGATTGGACGGCATCACGACCTGGACGCCCGGCACCTGGGTGAAGAAGGCTTCCGGGCTCATCGAGTGCGTCTGGCCGCCGCGAATGCCGCCGCCGCAGGGCGTGCGGATCGTGATCGGCATGGTGAACTGGCCGGCCGAGCGATAACGGATGCGCGACATTTCCGAGACGATCTGGTCGATCGCCGGGAAGATGTAGTCGGCGAACTGGATCTCGGCGACGGGCTTGAGGCCCTTGGCTGCCATACCGATCGACATGGCGGCGATGGCCGCCTCGTTGATCGGCGCATCGAAACAGCGGTCGAGACCGTATTTCTTCTGGAGATTGGCGGTGACGCGGAAGACGCCGCCGAAATAGCCCGCATCCTCGCCGAAGGCGAGCACGTCCGGGTCTTTCTCCATCATGTTGTCCATGGCCGAGTTGAGGGCCTGGATCATGTTCATCTTGGCCATGATTAAACCCCCAGATCCTGGCGCTGGCGCCGCAGGCGCCAGTCCGGCTCGGCATAGACATCCTCGAAGATCGAGCTGACCGGCGAGAGCGGGCCGTCGTGCAGCGTGCCGTACGTCTCGGCTTCCTTGTAGGAGGCGATGACCATCTCGTTGAGTTCCTTCTCGAGGGCGGCATGACGCTCGTCATCCCATTCGCCCATGCCGATCAGGTGCTGCTTGAGGCGCTCGACGGGATCGCCCAGCGGCCAGATCTCGGCCTCGCCCTTGGGACGGTAGCCGGACGGGTCGTCCGAGGTGGAGTGCGCATCGGCGCGATAGGTGTAGTACTCGATCACCGTGGCGCCATGGCCGGCGCGGGCGCGCTCGGCGGCCCACTGCATGGCCGCATACACGGCGAGGAAGTCGTTGCCGTCGACCCGCAGCGAGGCCAGGCCGTAGCCGAGGCCCTTCAGCGCGAAGGTCTCCGCTTCGCCGCCTGCAATGCCCTGGAAGGTCGAGATGGCCCACTGATTGTTGACCACATTGAGGATGACCGGCGCCTTGTAGGTCGAGGCCAGGACCAGCGCGCCGTGGAAATCGCCCTCGGCGGTGGAGCCTTCGCCGATCCAACTCGCCGCGATCTGGCTCTCGCCCTTGTAGCGGCAGCCCATCGCATAGCCCACGGCCTGCGGGAACTGGGTCGTCAGATTGCCCGAGATCGAGAAGAAATTGCCCTCCGCCCAGGTGTAGTGCACCGGCAGCTGGCGGCCCTTCAGATTGTCGCGGCTGTTGGAGATGCAGTGGCACATCATGTCGACGATGTCCCGGCCGCGCGCGAACAGCATGCCCTGCTGGCGGTAGGACGGGAAGAGCATGTCGCCCTTGTCCAGGCCCATGGCGCCGGCGACGGCAACCGCCTCCTCGCCCGTCGACTTCATGTAGAAGCTCATCTTGCCCTGGCGCTGCAGCTTCAGCATGCGGTCGTCATAGACGCGGGTGAGCACCATGTGGCGCAGACCCTCGCGCAGCGTCTCCGCATCGATCTTGGGGTCCCACTCGCCGACGGCCTGGTGATTGTGATCGAGGACGCGGATCAGGCCGGTGGCCAGATCGCGGGTCTCGGCGCCGGCCACGGTCGGATCGGGGCGCTTGGCCTCGCCGGCCGGCGGAATGTCCAGATGGGAAAAGTCGGGCGTGTCGCCGGGCCGGACGTGCGGTGCCGGGACATGAAAGCGGGGTTCAGAGTGTGCCATGAGCTCTCGCTGAAAACATCGGCGATACGTGCCTGAAACGCGATCCGGCCGGAGCCGGGTGCGCGAGGGCGTCTAGCGCGGAAGAGCTTGTCTTGTCCACCATTGGAATGCGGTGCCATTTTGGGGTTCGCAAACATCAAACCTTGGATTATTTTCGCTAAAATCCATGATTTGAGGCAATAATGACAGCTACACTAGACACGATCGACGTGCGCATCCTTGAGGCTCTGCAGGAGGATGCCGGCCGGTCGGTGGCCGATATTGCGGAAATCGTCGGGCTCACGCCCTCCCCCTGCTGGCGCCGGATACGCCGCCTGGAGACGGAAGGTATCATCAAGCGCCGCTCGGTCCAGCTGGATCGTCGCGCGCTCGGCCTGATGTTCACCGCCTATCTGGAAGTGAAGATCCAGCCGGCCCGCAAGGCAAATTACGAGAAGTTCGAATCGGCGATCCAGAAATTCCAGGAAATCACAGAGGCCTGCACCATGACGGGCCCCTACGACTATCTCCTGAAGGTCGTCACCCCGGACATCGACGCCTATAACGAGTTCATGTCCGAAAAGATGATCCCGCTTGACGTGGTCGGCGATTTCCGCACCTCCGTGCAGATCCGCAACGTCAAGGAAGGCCGCGGCCTCCCGCTGGGCCATATCGACGGGTAGGGCAGGCACCAAGGCGCAAAAGAAAAAGGGCGCAGCCACACCGGCCGCGCCCTTTCTTGTATTCAGCGTGGAGCCTCGCTTACGAGATCCGCTCGACCGCAACCGCCGTGGCTTCGCCGCCGCCGATGCAGAGCGAGGCGACGCCCTTGGTCTTGCCGGCTTTTTCAAGCGCCGCCAGCAGAGTAACCATGATGCGGGCACCGGAGGCGCCGATCGGGTGACCCAGGGCACAGGCGCCGCCATTGACGTTGATGATGTCGTGGGAAATGCCCAGCTCCTTCATCGCGATCATCGGCACCACGGCGAAGGCTTCGTTGATCTCCCAGAGATCGACATCCTCGATCTTCCAGCCGGCGCGCTCGACGGCCTTGCGCATGGCGGGAACCGGCGCGGTGGTGAAATAGGCCGGCTCGTGTGCGTGAGCCGCCGTGGAGACGATGCGGGCGATCGGCTTGAGACCGCGGCGCTCGGCTTCCGACTGGCGCATCATGATCAGCGCCGCCGCACCGTCCGAGATGGCCGAGGCGTTCGCCGCCGTCACCGTACCGTCCTTGCCGAAGGCAGGACGCAGGGACGGGATTTTCTCCGGCATAGCCTTGCGCGGCAGCTCGTCCGTGTCGACGACAACCTCGCCCTTGCGGGTCTTGATCGTGACCGGCGTGATCTCGCGCTTGAAGTCGCCGTCCTTGGTGGCACGCTGGGAGCGGGCCAGGGTTTCCAGGGCGTAGGCGTCCTGCTGCTCGCGGGTGAACTGGTGCTCTTCCGCGATCATGTCGGCATAGACACCCATCGGCTTCTTCTCGTAGGCGTCCTCGAGACCGTCCTGGGCCATGTGGTCCTTGATCACGTCATGGCCGTATTTGAAGCCGGCACGATGGCTCGGCATCATGTGCGGCGCATTGGTCATGCTTTCCATGCCGCCCGCGATGATGATGTCGGCATCGCCGGCCATGATCGCCGCGCGGCCCATGATGGCCGCCTGCATGCCGGAGCCGCACATCTTGTTCAGCGTGGTGGCCTCGACCGACTTGGGCAGGCCGGCCTTGATCGCGGCCTGACGGCCCGGGGCCTGGCCCTGGCCGGCCATGAGCACATTGCCCATCAGGATCTGGTCGACATCGTCGCCGGCGATGCCGGCTTCTTCCATGGCCGCCGTGACGGCAATGGCGCCGAGTTCGTTGGCCGACATCGGGGCGAGTTCGCCCAGCAGGCCACCCATCGGGGTGCGGGCCATGCCGACGATGACGACGGGATCGTCCGTAGCGCTCATTTCATGTCTCCTCTGGGATCGGTCTGTGGCGTAGTTTGGCGCGCATGATCAAAACATGGGCCCCAGCGTCAAGTTTTTTCGCAGATGCAACATCTGCCGCAAAGCAGTTGCCGACCTTGCGCAATTGGATGCAAACTCTTGCCTTGCTTGCACTTTTGGTCATCGCTGCAGGCATTATCGGCAAAACTGAATCAGCTATCAACTTTTCTGTGAGCAGCGATTGGCGCCGGCTTTTCGCGACTGCAATCATCGCAATCGTGATCCCGTCGCTCGGCGAGGAGCTGGTCTTCCGGGTCGGCTTGGCCGGCCGGAGGGGATGGCTGCGCGCGACCGGCGCCCTCGCGCTATTTATCCTCTGGCACCCGCTCCAGCTCTGGCTCGGCCTGCCCATGGCGCAGCCCGTCTTCGCCGAACCGGGCTTCCTCGCCATCGTCGCCCTGCTGGGCCTCGCCTGCACCCTGGCCTATCGCTGGTCCGGCTCGCTCTGGCCGCCGGTCTTCATCCACTGGACCGTGGTGGTGGGGTGGAAGGCTGTAGCGGGCGGGTGAGCCCTACCCGATCAGCCTGACCCCGCTCGCCGGCGCATCGGCCCCGCGCGTCGACGCGATCCAGCCGCCGCCGAGGACGCGGTCCTCGTCGTCGGGGGAGTAGAAGACGCAAGCCTGACCCGGCGCGACGCCTTCCTCGCCCTCGGCCAGCACCACGCCGACCGTGTCGTCCTCGACCGACAGCGCCGCCGGAACCGGCGGGCGGGTGGAGCGGACCTTCACGCGCACGGGCGCACCGTCTTCCATCGCGTCATCGCCCAGCCAGTTGATCTCCTTGAGGGAAATCGCCTCCACGGCGAGCGCTTCGCGCGGACCGACGACGACCTGGGCCTTTTCCGCGTCAAGCCGGACGACATAGAGCGGATCGCCCGCCGCGATACCGAGACCGCGGCGCTGGCCGACCGTATAGCGGATCACGCCTTCATGCGTTCCGAGCACGCGCCCGTCGACATGCACGATCTCACCCGGACGCGAGGCGCCGGGACGGATCTTCTCGACGATGTCGACATAGCGGCCCTGGGGCACGAAACAGATGTCCTGGCTGTCCGGCTTGTCCGCCACGATCAGGCCGAAGGCCTCGGCCAGCTCGCGCGTCTGGTCCTTGTTGAGATGGCCCAGCGGGAAGCGCAGGAAATCGAGCTGTTCCTGTGTCGTGGCGAACAGGAAATAGGACTGGTCCTTGCCCGGATCGGCGGCCCGGCGCAGTTCCGGCCCGTTCGGACCGGCTACGCGCTGGATGTAATGCCCCGTCGCCATGCAGACGGCGCCAAGCTGCTTCGCCGTGGTCAGAAGATCGGCGAATTTGACGGTCTGATTGCAGCGCACACAGGGAATGGGCGTGTATCCGGCGAGATAGGTATCGGCGAATTCCTCGATCACCGCTTCGCGGAACCGGCTTTCATAGTCGAGAACATAGTGCGGGAAGCCGCATTCCTCGGCGACGCGCTTGGCGTCGTAGATGTCCTGGCCGGCGCAGCAGGCGCCCTTCTTCTGGATCGCCGCTCCATGGTCGTAGAGCTGCAGCGTCACGCCGACCACGTCATAGCCGGCGCGGTGCAGGAGCGCCGCCGTCACGGAGCTGTCCACTCCGCCGGACATGGCCACCACCACGCGGTGATCGGCCGGGTTTCCACCCAGGCCAAGCGGGTCGTCCGCCAGATTGAATCGGGAAAGCAGTTCGTCGGCGCGCTTCATCGCGTCGCCGGTCGCAAGCGTCGTCATGTATTCGCCTCCAACGGGGTCAAGGCCCGGAGCAAACGGTTATCGATGGCGCGCTCTTACCTCAGATAGGGCAGAAGCGAAACACTCGAGAGCGAGGAAAAGGTCTTGGCGGAGACTTCCAGCGCGGTCTGGGCCTGCTGGAAGCGGGTAGCCGCCTCGGCCATGTCGACATCCTCATAGTCGGAGATCATCTGGGTCAGGAAGTCCTGGCGGTCGCCATGGGAATTCTTGATGTTCTCGACCTCGTTCTGCTTGGAACCGTTCTCGCCGACCTTGACGTAGAGATTGTCCAGCGCGCCAATCACGTTCTGGATCTCGCCGTTGAGATAGGCTTCCTGCTGCGGCGTCATGGGCGAGACGAAGGGACCGTCCGGTCCGGCATTGAACTCGGCGATGCGCTTGAAGGCATCGAAGACTTCCGTGCCGACATCGCTGGCCAGCATGCCGACGTCCATCGTGATGTTCTGGTCGAGCTGAACCTGGGGGCGGCGGTCATTGTTCTGGAAAGCGTCGCTCGCATTGGTCAGGGGAATGAGATCGTCGACATCGCTAATCGCAACGGGCGGCGTATCGCTGCGCGTACCGCCGAAGACATAGGTTCCGGCGTGCTGGGTATTCAGCGAGTTCGAGATCGTGCGGAAGGCTTCGCGCACTTCCAGCATGGTGTAGTCGCCATCCTTGGAGGTCACCGCAAGACGGAGATCGCTGATCGAGGCCGCCATCTCTTCCAGGGCGGCATCCTGAGCGTCGAGGCGGGAAGCGGTCCGCACGGCGGCTTCCTCGTAGGACTTGGCCCGGTCGAGCGCGGAACGCGCAGCGGACAGGGTTTCGGCCTGGTAGCCGACGCCCTTGAGGTCGCTGGCCTTCTTGCCGGTGGTCAGCTGCTGCTGGGCTTCAAACAGGGTGCGCTGGGCCTTCATCAGGTCCATGAGCGCGGACTGGTTGGCGGCGTGGGTGGAAATACGGGTCATCTCAATCGCCTCCTCAGATCACGCTCAACAGGGTGTCGGTCATTTCCTTGGCCGCCTGAAGCATGCGGGCCGAGGCATTGTAGGACTGCTGGAAGAGCGTCATGTTCGCCAGCTCCTCGTCGAGGTTCACGCCCTCGACATCGAGCCGTTTCTGCTGGGCAGTCTGCTGCAGGGCTGCGGCCGACTGGGCCTCGCTGTCCGCACGCGCCGCGCGCGAACCGATCGTCCCGGCCACGCGGGCCGCGAAATCCTGCAGGCTGGAATTGGTCGGCGAGAGCGAACCCGCCGCATTGAAGGTTCGCGGCTTGAACAGGGATTCCTGCAGCGCATTGCCGCCCCGGTTATCGCCGGAGGCAAGGACGATATCGCCGGCCACAGTTGTGGCCGAGATATCGAGCTGGCCGAGCGCCAGGAGGCTGGAGTCGGCTCGGATATTCGGGTCCACCTCGAACATTTCCGAACGTCCGGCGCGCGCTTCCAGGCCGACGCCGAAAATATTGGAGAAAGCCATGCCGGACGTACCGCGCGTGGTATTGTCGCCGATCAGGTCGACCTCGAAGCCTTCATATCCCGGATTGGTGGTCTGGACGAGCTGGCCATTGCCGTCGAGCGAGAAGGTGACGTAACGGCCGAGGCCGCTATTGGGATCATTCAGCGCGGTTACCACGTCGTTGAAGGTCTGACCGGCCACCATCGGAATATTCACGTCCTTGATGGTCGCGCCGTCATCGGTCGCGATCCGGAAGGACAGCTCCGATCCGCCTGCGAAACCGTGCAGCTCCGTACCGGTGAAGCCTGTCTCGAAGAAGGCGGGGCGGTCGGAGCGGATGAGGTCGTTCAGGCCGAAGAAGTGCGCGAACCCGCGGCCGCCGCGATCGCTCGGACTGGTCTCGTCCTGCAGCGTGGCGATGCCGTGATTGGCCGCATTGGCCGACAGGGTGAGCTGCCCGTTGGTGAAGCTGGCCGTTCCCAGACCACCCATGGCGGTGTTGATGGCCGCGGTCAGGGATCCGACCGTGGTGCCGATCGCAGCGGCCGCACCGCCGTCGACCGAGAGCGTGCCGGCGTCGAAATCGATATCGATCCGGCTGACCAGCTGTCCGCCGCTATCGGTGATGGCCAGGGTCGTCGCACCCGTGAAATTATGGGCGTCCGTCGCTTCCAGTCCCGTATTGCGGCCCGCCAGGACCTGCGGAGCGGGATAGGAGCTGGCATTGTTGTGGGCGGCATTGATCGCGTCCGCCGCGCCGGAGGTCAGCTCGGCCAGTTCCTCGGCGACGTCCGGGAGCACCTGGTCGCGCAGATCGATCAAGGCGCGCAGCTCGCCGCCGACCAGATGGCCGTCCAGGCGCTGCGCCGCACCGCCGTTCGGATTCTCGATCATGATGTCGCCATAGGCGAGACCATAGGCGCCCGACCCGGCCGCATTATAGGTCAGCCTGGCCGGATAATTGTCGAGCAGGAGGACGCCGTCCGTGGTCCGCACCACCACACGGCCATCGCCCTGATAGTCGGCGCGGACGTCCATATATTGCGACAGCTCGTCGAGCAGTTCGGACTGGCGGTTCGCCGCCCCCGACGTATCGCCGCCGGAGCTCGACAGGCTCTGCACATTGGCGTTCAGCTCGTAGAGCTCGTTGATGATCAGGTTGGCGCGCTCGAGCGTCGCATTGATCTTGGCATCGGATTCCTGGCGCTGGGCCCGGATGGATGTGGAGAGGCGCTCGGCTTCGTTGAAGAAGGAGGCCAGATCCGCGGCCGACGACAGGCGCGCCACCGACAGGGTCGGATCGACGCTGGCTTGCGACAGGCTGGAGAAGGCGTTGTTCAGGCGAGAAAAGAGCGAGCCCGCATCGTCGAGCGAGCCAAATTGCGATTGCAGCCGGTCGAGCGCAGCTGCGGACGCGGCTGCGACGGAGGCCTGGCTGATGGAGCGCAGCGACGCCGCCTGCAGATGGCGGTCGACGACCTGGGTGATACCCGTGACCTCGACGCCCATCGCGGTACCGCCGGCAGCGCGCGAGGCCAGATTGGCGATGGTGCGGGAATAGCCCGGCGTATTGACGTTCGCGACATTGTTCGACGTCGCCCGCAAGGCAGCCTGGCTGGCCTGGATACCGGACAGGGAATTCCCGAGAATGGCACTCAGCGACATGTTCCACTCCTTGCGATCGCGGGAAGCACGGGCATTTTCCGGCGGTTTTTGCCGGTGAGGCGGCAAGGCTTGCCGGGTGCAGCGTTAACGCCGCCCCGATGGGCCGAAGCCGTCTTCGATTGATAACCCGTTGCGTCCATTTGCGTTTCTTCGCATCTACAAGGTTACTGACGCGCCATCGCGCCAATTTTCCTGATCCATACGTCGCAAGGGGTGGGCCAGTTTCACGGTCCACGCCCCGGGCCTTGAACCCGCCGCTCGCGCGCGGGCGCAGGTACGTACGCGCGGTCCAAGAGGACCGGGGCGATACGCGGGCAGACCGAGCAGGGCCTCGCTCGTCGCCCGCCAGACCTCACCCGGCAGCATTGGCCCCATGCCCGGAAGAATTGTCCGGCCAGATGTGCAGGGCGAATTCCTTACTCAGTTTTTAACATTATTTTTCAGCTACTTATGCATCATTCGAACTGGCACGGGGCTTGCGGACGAGCAGGACGAACCGACACGACAAATGTGTCCAGACCGACGAGTAGATCGACCGATGCCCAACAGCCTGCCCAGCGCAAACCTGTTTCCCGGCGCCGCCCCGGCGTCCGGCCAGGCCGTCAAGCAAGCCGCACACGACGCCATCGATGGCCGCCGCGAGGCGCGCCGCGACTCGCCATCGCAGTTCGACAGCCTGGTCGAGGACAGCCGCCGCGATACGAGCGGCGCCGAAACCGCCTCGGCCGCCAAGGTCGTCAGCGATGCGGTGAAGTCCGAAACACCGGCGCCGACGCCGCGCGATGCCGAAGCTGCCAGCCCGGCTGCCCCGGCGACCGACACCACCTCGGGCACCACGCCCGGCGGCACTTCCGAAGATCCGGCCCAGGCCTCGACGCAACCGGACAACGGCGCTCAGACGATCACGGGCGGCGCTGCATCCGGCGACGAGACTGGCGTGGCGCAATCCACCAATTCCGGCGATGCGACCCCCGCCGGAACCACGCTCTCCGCCGGGACAGCGACCGAGGGCAGCGAAGAGACCGGGACGGCTTCCGCACCGCGCACAGGTCCCGCCACCCATGCCAATACCCGCGCCTTCGAAGCAGCCGCCAATGGTATCGAGACCTCGGCAGCCAATAGTCAGGCCGCCGTGCGGGCTGCCAGCACGGTAGCCGACGGCAAACCCGTTTCAGCCGGCAAGTCCGGCGCGACGAACGGCGCAGGCGTGAAAGCCGCTCCGGCCACGGGACCGGCCGCTGGCAACGCACCGCAATCCGTGCCGGCTAGCGGGACGACGACGGGGACACCTGCCGCGACGGCATCGCCCTCCCCGGAGACGGCCGCTCCCGCCAACACGACTGTCCAGCCCCTGACGGACGACGGCATCGTGGATACCCCGGCCTCCGGCAAGCCCCCTGCGACGGCCTCTGACAAGGCCGCCGGAACTGCACGTGCCGAAGGCGCGACCGGTCAGGCGGCACAGCCCGGCGCAACCGGCGCCGAAGGCGGCCAGACTGGCGCCCGGCCCGCGACGCCCACCACGCCGGCTGCCAATACTCCACCGGCGAACGCCCAGACACCGGGCGCAACGGCAACCGAGCCGCAATCCCCGGCCACGCCTGCGACACCGCCGGCCGGCAAAGCCGCAGCCCACGGTCAGGCCGTCTCGGATGCGGTGAAGTCCGCGACCGGATCCGACGCCGCTGCAGCTGCCACCGCACTCAATGCAGAGCGGGCAGACGCCCCGCGCGATCGCGCCATTCTGCAGACCAAGTCCGGCAAGACCTTTGCGAACGCTGCGTCCGCGGCCGATGCCGCCCGCAGCGCTGCGGGCGAGTTCAAGCCGGCGAGCGTCGCGCCGTCCGGCACCGATCTGACCACTGCCACGGCGTCCGCGTCCCGCGAGACCGTGCTTCCGGCACCGGCCGGTCAGCCCCTGCCCGCCGGTCCGGCGCTCGGGCTCGATCTGGCTCCCGGCCAGCAGGTCATGCTGGACGGGCAAAGCGACCCGTCCCTGCAGGGCGATCTCGACCTCTCACTCACCCGCACCGAAGTGCGAACGGTGGGCGGCGACCGCACGGGGGCCAACCTGCCGCGCTTCACGCCGCAGAGCGCCTCGCACCTGGCCGGCCAGATCACGCGTCACTTCAATAACGGCAATCGCGTCTTCGATATCCGCCTCGATCCCGCCGAGCTCGGCCGCGTCGATGTGCGCCTGGAGATGCGTGCCGACAATCGTGTCCACGCCGTGCTCTCGGTCGAGCGCAGCGACACGCTGATGGAATTGCAGCGCGGTTCGCGCGAGCTGGAACGCGCCCTCCAGGAGGCCGGTATCGACCTCTCCGAGGAAGGCCTTTCCTTCCAGCTCAGCGAGGGCGGCGACCAGCCGGGCCAGTCCGGCGAACATGAAGCGGGCGAGAGCCTGCCGGTCTTCGCCCAGGGGCATGGCTACGGCCTTGAAGCCGACGAAGAACTGCCGGCGGTCCCGGCGACCGCCTACGGATTTCAACTGTCCCGGCGCGAAGGCGTCGATGTACGGGTATAGGAGACACGGCTCATGACAGAAGTCAGCAGTATCGGCGCATCAAGCCCAGCCCTGACCGGTTCGCGGACCAGTCTCGCGGACAATTTCGAGATGTTCCTCACCTTGCTCACCGAGCAGATGAAGAACCAGGATCCGCTCGAGCCGCTGGATTCGACCCAGTTCGTGAACCAGCTGGTCGATTTCTCCAGCGTGGAACAGCAGATCGCGCAGAACCAGAACCTGGAAAGCCTGCTGCTGATCCAGTCGGCGGCCGCCCAGGGCTCGTCGGTCGGCTATATCGGCCGCCTTGCGACCGCAGAGACAACCCAGGCCCCGCTCAGCAACGGCAAGGCGAGCTGGGACTATATCCTTCCGAACGATGCGGAGAGCGTGGAACTGTCCATTCTCGATGCGGACGGACGCGTCGTGGCGCGCGCCACCGGCGATACCACGACCGGCTCCCACACCTTCGACTGGGACGGCACGGACAGTGTCGGCGCCCAGCTCGATGACGGCGTCTACTCGCTCGAAGTGACCGCGCTCGACGAGGAAGGCGAACCGGTCTTCGCCGATATCCGGGCCACTGCCGAGGTGACCGGTGTCGATCTGTCCGGTGCGGAAGTCATCGTCGAGATGGGTCCGATCCGGGCCCCGCTTTCATCCATCCTGTCGCTGCGGGCCAACGAGCCCGAGGCAGCGCCAGCCGTCTAATCCCCAGGCCGCCCGCCTGACCCGATGGCCAGAAAGGCCATCAGGCACACTGAACCAGCAGAACGCTCCGAAAACAGAAAAAAGCCAGGAGCATACAATGAGCATCAATTCAGCGCTGTTGGCCGGCGCATCCGGCCTGATTTCCAACTCCAACGCGCTCGCGTCGATCTCGGACAATATCGCGAACGTGAACACGGTGGGCTACAAGCGCGCCGAGGCCATCTTCACGCCGCTTTACGACAGCGACAGTTCGACCAAGGGCTATTCGGCTGCCGGCGTGCACTCGCGCTCGCGCCTCGCCATCAGCGAGACGGGCCTGCTGACCGCCGGCTCCTCGCCGACCGATCTCGCCATCTCAGGCCGTGGTTTCTTCGTCGTCCGCGACGATGCCAATGCGACCGCATCCGACCCGGTCGCCTTCACCCGTGCCGGCCGCTTCGCCGCCGACAGCCTGGGCTATCTGCGCAATGACGCCGGCAAGTATCTCGCCGGCTGGCCGGTCGCCTCCGACGGTTCCGTGGTCCAGAACCCGTCCGACCTCAACACGCTGGAGACCATCAACCTGGCCTCCATCGGCGGCGCGGCGGAAGCCACGACGATCATGGGCATCAATGCGAACCTCCAGGCCGGCCAGTCCGTCTCCGCTGACGAAGCCACCTACGACCCGACGGTGTCGGGCACCAACATGGCTTCGGGCAATGTGACGCCGGACTTCCAGCGCTCCGTTCCTTTCTATGACAGCCAGGGCGGCGTTCGCACCCTGACCATCTCGCTGCTGAAAAGCTCGACGCCGAACCAGTGGCATGCCGAAGTGCACATGGTCCCGGCGTCCGACGTCTCCACCGGTGCCGGCCTGGTCGACGGACAGCTGCTGACGGGCACGATCGCCTTCGATGCGCAGGGCCGGCTCGACACCGCGAACACGACCCTGCCGACGCAGCTGGACTTCCTGTCCTCGACGAACACCGGCGCCCTCGGTGCCAACCAGTTCCAGTGGGCTTCGGCCACCGGTATCGACGCGCAGTCGATCTCGCTGGAATTCGGCGACCCGAACTCGCCGGGCGGCTTCACGCAGTATGACAGCCCGTCCGCCCTGCTCTCGACCAATGTGAACGGTTCGGCCTTCGGCAACTTCGCCAGCGTCGATGTCGACGATGACGGCTTCGTCTTCGCCAAGTTCACCAACGGCATCGTGCGCAAGATCTACCAGATCCCGGTGGCGACCTTCGCCAATCCGGACGGCCTGGAAGCCCAGTCGGGCGGCACCTATACGGTGACCCCGGAATCCGGCGCCTACACGCTGAACGCACCGGGCCTGGGCACCGCCGGCTCCATCGCCGCCTCCACGCTGGAAAGTTCCAATGTCGATCTGGCGAACGAGTTCACCAGCCTGATCACCACCCAGCGGGCCTATTCGGCCTCGTCGAAGATCATCACGACCGCCGACGAGATGCTGGATGAAGCAATCCGGATGAAGCGCTAATTCACCCACGCAGCATCCTGTCTGAGGGTCCCGTCAGTTCATGACGGGGCCCTCTTTTTATGTGTGACCGCATGGCTAACGCGGGCCCTACAATTTGTCTCGGATTTCTGCGCAGTCCTTAAATCCAAATTTACCCAGCGGTTTAGGTGGATGTTAAAGGGCGGCGTGTAGGTTGACCCTACAAACGATAAACACGGGGACCGGACATGCAGCCGCGCCTTAAAAAAGAAAATTATGTCATTGGACCGGATGGTAGCCCTCTCACTCTGGCTGACCTGCCCAATCCGAGCACCCAGCGCTGGGTCGTTCGGCGCAAGGCGGAAGTCGTCGCCGCAGTGCGGGGTGGCTTGCTCTCGCTGGAAGAGGCCTGCTCGCGCTATTCCCTGACCGTGGAGGAATTCCTCGGCTGGCAGCGCTCGATCGACAAGCATGGCCTCGCCGGATTGCGAACAACGCGCCTTCAACAGTACCGCTAAGTCTTCCCGACTGGCGTCAATCGGACGACGGCCCGCCACCACGGCCGTCGTTCGCACAAATAATGTCGAGCGATTTCATGAGCCTGCCACGGTTTCCGGGGCAGGCTCATGACGTATGCATCATCGTTAAAGCCTCGTTTACGAGACCGGTAGGAAAATTCTGCCCAGTGCTTCGCTGATGAAGCGCGGATCCAGAGGGCAGGATATCTCGTGAACGCGTTAATCGAACAGTTCAGAGCTTTCGGGGCTGGTCGCCTGACCGCCATTTTCGGTCTCGCCGTGGGCGTTGCGGCCGCGCTCGTCTATTTCTCCGGTGCGATCGGTGGCGGCAGCCAGGCGTTGCTCTATTCCGGTCTCGAGCAGACGGAAGCGGCCTCCACCGCGCAATTGCTGGACCAGGCCAATATCAATTACGAGATCCGCGAAGGCGGCACCGCCATCTATGTCGACGGCAACCAGGTCGACGAAGCCCGCATACGCGTCGCATCCGGCGGCCCGCTCTCCGGCGCTTCGGTCGGCTACGAGATTTTCGACCGCCAGGACAATTTCGGCCAGACCAGCTTCGTCCAGAACATCAATGCCAAGCGCGCCCTGGAAGGCGAGCTGGCACGCACCATCCAGTCGCTCTCCTTCGTCAATTCCGCCCGTGTGCACCTGAACCTGCCCGAGCGCCGCATCTTTGCGCGCGAACAGCAGCCCTCGACCGCGGCCGTGACGATCTCCTCGACCTCGCGCCTGAACAGCGAACAGGTCCGCGTCATCCGCAATATCGTGGCCAGCGGCGCCGGACTGGAAACCACCAATATCTCCCTCGCCGACGATCGCGGACGCCAGCTGGCTTCCGCCATGGAAGGCGAAAGCGCGACCGGCGCCTTCATGGACGAGCGCCGCGCCGAGATCGAAGGCCAGCTGCGCCAGAACATTCTCGACATCGTCGAAGGCGTCGTCGGACCGGGCGCCGCCCGCGTCCAGGTGACCGCCGAGCTGAACCGCCGCAGCGTCACGCAGAGTTCCGAAACCTTCGACCCGGACGGCTCCGTTCTGCTCTCCCGCGACCGGTCCGAGGAAATCTCCAGCGACCGTGACGGCAATGCCAACCGCGTCTCGGCATCCGAGAACCTTCCCGGTGGCGAAGCGGAGGACCCTTCCCAGCCGGCCAGCGTCTCCACCCGCGAGACCTCCAACGAGACCGTCAACTACGAACTGTCCAGCACGACCCGGACGGAAGTCATCGAGGCCGGTTCGATCGAGCGCCTCTCCGTGGCCGTCGCGGTCGACGGCATCGTCGAAGTGCAAGAGGACGGCAGCACGGTCTGGCGCGAGCGTCCGCAGGCCCAGATCGAGCAGATCGAGGCCCTCGTCCGTTCTGCCATGGGCTATGTCGACGAGCCGGGCGTGCGCCAGGACGCGCTGACGGTTCGCCAGATGGAGTTTGCCCGGACCGATCCGCTGCTGGGTACGCCGGCTGCGAGCGGGATGAGCTTCACCAAGTCGGACATCATGCGCGCCGCCGAAATCTTCGTCCTCTTCGTCACCGCCCTGCTGATCATCTTCCTGGTGGCTCGCCCGCTGGTCAAAGGCGCAAGCGGCGTAGCCATGCCGAGCGGTCTGGCGCTCGCCGGCGCCGGCGCGGCTCCGCAGATCGAGACAGCGCCCGCACCCGCAGCCCTGCCCGCGGCGGAAAGCCCGGCAGCCCTGCCCGCCGGTGCTGGCGGCGGCGGTCTGAACGACAAGATCGACATCGAACGCATCGACGGACAGGTGAAGGCCTCCTCCGTCAAGAAAGTCGCCAACATCGTCGAATCCCACCCGGAGGAATCCATTTCCATCCTCCGTACCTGGCTGCATGAGGCGTAAGTACGAGCATGGCCGAACGCAAGACCATCGATGACCCGAACAAGCTGACCGGCCCGGAAAAGGCCGCGGTCATGCTGCTGGCTCTGGGCGAGGAAGAACACGGCCTGTGGGAACACCTCGACGAAGAGGAAATCCGCGAGGTTTCGCAGGCCATGTCGAATCTCGGCTCGGTCTCCTCGACTGCCGTCGAGCGACTGATCGTGGATTTCGTCGGACAAATGTCCTCCACCGGTTCGCTGATGGGCTCCTTCGAGGCCACCCAGCGCCTGCTCAACTCCTTCCTGCCCGGCGAGAAGGTCGAGTCCATCATGGAAGAGCTGCGCGGTCCGGCCGGGCGCACCATGTGGGACAAGCTGGGCAATGTGAACGAGGTCGTCCTCGCCAATTATCTCAAGAACGAATACCCCCAGACCGTGGCCGTTGTTCTGTCCAAGGTGAAGTCGGAGCATGCGAGCCGCGTGCTCGCAGCGCTGCCGGAAGACTTCGCCCTGGAAGTCGTCACCCGCATGCTCCGCATGGAGCCGGTGCAGCGCGAAATCCTCGACCGTATCGAGGAAACGCTGCGCACCGAATTCATGTCGAACCTGGCGCGCACCTCCAAGCATGACAGCCACGAGATGATGGCCTCGATCTTCAACAATTTCGACCGCCAGACCGAGAACCGCTTCCTCGCGGCGCTGGAAGAGCGCAATCGCGAGAGCGCCGAGAAGATCCGCTCGCTGATGTTCGTCTTCGAAGACCTCTCGAAGCTGGACCCGGGTGGTATCCAGACGCTGATGCGGGCGATCGACAAGGAACAGATGGCGCTGGCCATGAAAGGCGCGTCCGACAGCCTGCGCGATCTCTTCTTCTCCAACATGTCCGAACGCGCCGCCAAGATCATGCGCGAAGACATGGCGGCGATGGGCCCGGTCCGCCTCAAGGATGTCGACCAGGCGCAGCAAAGCATCGTCTCCATGGCCAAGGATCTCGCGGCCAAGGGCGAAATCATGCTCGCCGATGGCGGCGCCGACGACGAACTCATCTACTAGGGGCTGGCCGAACATGAATCCGATCAAATTCGATTTCGACACAGAGTTCGACGAAAACGGCCAGATCCTGCGCGAGGGGGAGAGCTACAAGCGCTTCTTCACGCAGGAGGACGTCGATGCCGCCCGCATGTGGGGCGTCGAGGAAGGCCGCGAGATGGAAGAAGGCCGCTGCGCGCAGTCGCTGCAGGCCATCGCCTCCCAGATGCAGCTCATCCTCGCCCGTCTCGCCCACGAATCAGACGCGCTGCGTCAGGAGGCGGCCGGCCTCGCCATCGCCGCCGCGCGCAAGATCGCGGGCAAGGCACTCGAAGCCTACCCCCTCGAAACCATCGAGGAAGTGGCCCGCGAAGCGGTCCAGGACCTGCGCTCGGAACCGCGTCTTTCGGTGCGCTGCGCGCCGGACCTGGTGGAAATGCTCGCCGAGCGCCTGGAAACGACTGCGCGCGATGCCGGTTTCGAAGGCGCCATCCGGGTGCGCGGCGAAGACGGGATGGCAGGCGCCGATGTCCGCCTGGAATGGGGGAGCGGCGCGATCCAGCGCAGCGCCGACGAAATCGATGCCCGTCTCAACGACGTGGTGGCGCGCTGGCTGGAAGCCACGCCCGACGAAGATGACAGCACCGACACCGCACCCGGCACATCCGCCGGCGTGTCGGCCGCGTAAAGGAGGCCTGAATGGCTGACGAGAACAATTTCGACCTGCCCGAGCTGGACGACGGCTCCCAGCTGCCGGTGGAAACCGAGCAGCATGGCAATGAGGCGATGATGGAAGAGGAAGAGAAGGCGGCGGCCGACCTGGCGCCGGTCTTCGAGGTTCCCGTCAACATCTCCGCCGTGCTCGGCAAGGCCCATATCGACGTGAATTCGCTGCTCAAACTCACTTCCGGCTCGGTCGTCGAGCTGGACCGCAAGATCGGCGAAGCCATCGACATCTATGTGAACAACCGGCTGGTGGCCCGCGGCGAAGTCGTCGTCGTGGAAGATCGTCTGGGCGTAACCATGACGGAAATCATCAAGGACGGGGACTCGGCCTAACGGGCCGTGGAGAGGACGGAGCTCACCATGCGTATTCTGATAGTCGGAAGCCTCGGCGGACAATTGCACACCGCCACCAAGATCGCCCTCGACCGGGGCGCGAAAGTATCCCAGGTCGACACGATCGAGCAGGCCACGGCCCATTTGCGGGCCGGCCGCGGTGCCGACCTGCTCATGGTCGACCTGTCGCTCGACGTGCAATCGCTGATCGAGGCGAACGAAGCCGAGCGCATCACGGTTCCGGTCGTCGCCTGCGGCGTCAATGTCCGTCCGGAAATGGCCGCGGCCGCGATCCGTGCCGGCGCCAAGGAATTCATCCCGCTGCCGCCGGATGCCGATCTGATCGCTGCGGTGCTGGAAGCCGTGGCCGACGACGAGCGCCCGATGATCGCCCGCGACCCGTCCATGCAGGCCGTCATCCATCTCGCCGACCGCATCGCCGGTTCGGATGCCTCCGTCCTGATCACCGGCGAAAGCGGTGCCGGTAAGGAAGTGATGGCGCGCTACGTCCACTCCAAGTCCAAGCGCGCTGCGGCTCCCTTCGTCTCCGTCAACTGCGCCGCGATCCCGGAAAACCTCCTGGAAAGCGAACTCTTCGGTCACGAGAAAGGCGCCTTCACCGGCGCTATCGCCCGCCGCGTGGGTAAATTCGAAGAGGCCGATGGCGGTACGCTGCTGCTGGACGAAATCTCCGAGATGGACGTCCGTCTGCAGGCCAAACTGCTGCGTGCCATCCAGGAACGCGAGATCGACCGCGTCGGCGGCACCAAGCCGGTCAAGGTCAATATCCGCATCCTCGCAACTTCCAACCGCGATCTGCGCAAGGCTGTCGCCGAAGGCCATTTCCGCGAAGACCTTCTCTTCCGCCTGAATGTCGTGAACCTGGCCCTGCCGCCGCTGCGCGAGCGTCCGGCCGATATTCTCGCCCTGGCCGAACACTTCACGCGCAAGTATTCCGCCGCCAATGCGATCGACGAGCGGCCGATCTCTGACGCCGCCAAGACGCAGCTGCTGGCGCGCGAGTGGACGGGCAATGTCCGCGAACTGGAAAACGCCATGCACCGTGCCGTGCTGCTGGCATCCGGCCGCGAGATCACGCCCGACGCCATCCGCATGCCGGACGGGTCCGCCTTCACGGGTTCGGGCAATAATATCGCCCGCCAGGCTGCGGACGCCGCCCAGTCGGTCCAGACCGACATGATCGGCCGCACCGTGGCCGAGGTGGAGCAGGACCTGATCCTGAACACGCTCGACCATTGCCTGGGCAACAGGACGCATGCCGCGAACATTCTCGGCATCTCCATCCGCACCCTGCGCAACAAGCTCAAGCTCTATTCGGAGCAGGGCGCCGACATCCCTGCGCCGAACCAGCCTGCATCCGGCGTTTCCGTAGCCTGATTGGATAGATAGTGGCCGACACCGCAGCCTCCGAAACCTCCGCCTCCCGGGCGAGTGGATTTGATGCCCGCGCCTTCCTGAACCGCGTCCTCAAGGGGGACGTGGCGCTGGCTGTCGGCATTCTCGGCATCCTCGTGATGCTGCTTCTGCCCATGCCGCGGATGCTGCTGGACATGTCGCTGGCCATCTCGATCTCGATCGCGGTTCTGGTGCTGATGACGGCCCTCTTCATCAAGAAGCCGCTGGAATTTTCGGCCTTCCCGGCCGTACTGCTGATCACCACCCTGCTCAGGCTGGGCCTGAACATCGCCTCCACCCGCCTCATCCTCTCGCGAGGTCACGAAGGCACGGACGCAGCCGGCGAGGTCATCGAGGCCTTCGGCGCCTTCGTCATGCAGGGCAATGTGGTCATCGGTGTCATCGTCTTCTCCATCCTGGTGATCGTGAACTTCGTGGTCATCACCAAGGGTTCCGGCCGTATCGCGGAAGTCGCGGCGCGCTTCACCCTGGACGCCATGCCCGGCAAGCAGATGGCGATCGATGCCGATCTGTCAGCCGGCCTGATCACCGAGGACGAGGCCCGCAAGCGCCGCGCGGAACTGGAAGGCGAAAGCAATTTCTTCGGCGCCATGGACGGTGCCTCGAAATTCGTCCGCGGCGACGCCATGGCCGGCCTCATGATCACCGGCATCAACCTGATCGGCGGTATCATCATCGGCGTGGTCCAGTCCGGCATGACCTTCCCGGACGCCGCCAGTGCCTATTCCACCCTGACTATCGGCGACGGCCTGGTCTCCCAGATCCCCGCCCTGATCATCTCCGTGGCCGCCGGCCTGCTCGTCTCCAAGGCGGGCGTCGACGGGGAAGCCGACAAGGCCGTGTTCGGCCAGCTGACCGCCAACCCGCAGGGTCTGGGCCTGGTCGCCGGCGTGGCCTTCATGGTCGGCATCCTGCCGGGCATGCCCTTCATCCCCTTCGCCCTGATGGCGGCGGGTGCCGGATCGCTGGCCTGGATGAACCGGGATATCGTCGAGCGAAAAGCCCAGGCGGAAGCCGAGGCCGCGGCGGAAAAGGTCGCCGAGGAAGCCGGCGAGACCTCGCCGGAAGACGCGCCGATCGAGGACAGCCTCGCCATGGACGAGCTGAAGATCGAGCTCGGCTACGGCCTGCTGCCGCTGATCAACGATGTCGACGGCCGCAAGCTGACCGACCAGATCCGCGCACTGCGCCGCTCGCTCGCCGAGGAGATGGGCTTCATCACGCCGGCCGTGCGCATCATCGACAACATGGCTCTGGGCAATCAGGAATACGCCATCCGCATCAAGGAACTCGAAGCGGGCCGCGGCGAGCTGCAGCTTCACAAGCTGCTGGTCATGGATCCCGTCGGCGCCCAGATCGACATGCCCGGCGATCACGTCAAGGAGCCGACCTTCGGCCTGCCCGCGACCTGGATCGAGGAAGGCCTGCGCGAGGAAGCCACCTTCCGCGGCTATACCATCGTCGAACCGGCCGCCGTTCTGGTCACGCACCTCACCGAGCTCCTGCGCGAGAACATGGCCGACCTGCTCTCCTATGCCGAGGTCGAGAAGCTGTTCGATAACCTCTCCAAGGAACACAAGAAACTGGTCGACGATATCGCGCCGGCGCAGATCAGCCGGGCCGGCATCCAGCGCATCCTGCAATCGCTCATCAAGGAGCGCATCTCGATCCGCGACCTGCCGACCATTCTGGAGGGCATCGCCGAGGCCAGCGCCACGACCACGCATCTCGACGCCATCGTCGAACATGTCCGCAGCCGTCTGGCGCGCCAGATCTGCTTCGCCAACCGTGCCCACGACGGCAATCTGCCGGTCCTGGCGATGGGCCCGCAATGGGAGCAGGCTTTCATGGAAGCGCTGATCGGCGAAGGCGAGCGCAAACAACTCGCCCTAGCCCCGACCAAGCTGCACGAATTTGTGGAAGCTATCAGAAACTCTTTTGAAACCGCATCAGCACAGGGTCATGTTCCTGTACTGCTGACGAGCCCGCTGATTCGTCCGTATGTGCGCTCGCTGGTGGAGCGTTTCCGCCCGCAGACCGTGGTGATGTCGCAGAACGAGATTCACCCGAGTGCACGTCTGAAAACACTGGGCCATGTCGGCTGAACCCTTTGACCCCGCAAGTGATCTGAGCCATGCGCCTTAAGACCTTCGCCGCCCAATCCCTGACTCAAGCCATGGCGGATGTGCGCCGTGAAATGGGTCCCGATGCGGTGATCATCGCAACATCCGACGGCCCCGAGGGCGGCGTCCAGGTACGTGCGGCCGCGGAAACGACTTATATGCCCGAACCGGCCGAGCCCGTTCGCGAGCGCTCCGAACGCCTCAATGAGGAACAGGAGATCGAGCGGGGCCTGCGCGAGGACAGCGATCTGGACCGCGTGATCCGCGCGCTCGGCTTCCACCGGGCACCCGGCGCGGCGGCCCAGGCCCTGATCCGCTCGGCTCACGATCTGACGGACGGTCACGCGGTGTCGCGCCTCGCCCACGCCATCGAGTCCCGCTACACGTTCCAGCCCATGCCGGCCATTCCGGAACATCCTGTCCTGTTCGCGGGAACGCCGGGCGTCGGCAAGACCTCGGCCCTGGCCAAGACGGCGGCGCGTGCCATCACCGCCGGCGCCAAGCCGACCCTGATCTCGTGCGACGGCGAACGCGCCGGCGCCGACGACCGCCTCGAATCCCTCGCCCGCCGCATGGGCGCCGGCTTCAAGACGGTCGACGACCCGCGCGAAATGGTCGATGCCGTGGCGGAGCTGACCGGTCCGGTGCTGATCGACAGTCCGGCCGTCAATCCGTTCGAGCTCGACGATCTGGACATGACCCTCGCCTTCGCCGACAGCGCCAGCGCGGAGATCGTCTACGTCTTCGATGCCGGCCTGACCCCGGAAGACGCCGAGGACGCCGCCTCGCTGTTCGCCTCGATCGGCGCCAGCCGGGCCATTCCGGTCAAGCTGGACTGCGCCCGCCGTCTCGGTGCCATCCTGGGCGTCGGCGAAACGGGACTGGCCTTCGCACAGATCTCGTCCACCCCCTTTATCGGCGGCGGTCTGGCACCGGCCACCCCGCTGCGACTTGCCCGCGTCCTGATCGAGGACCGCGACACGCCCTTCGAAGAGGATGAGCTATGAAAATCGCTTCCGCGCCGCAGGATCATTCGGCAGGCCGCATCCTCGCCATCGCATCCGGCAAGGGCGGGGTCGGCAAGACCATGCTCTCCATCGGCATGGCCCGCGCCTTCTCGCAGATGGGCGAGCGCACCCTGCTCATGGACGGCGATCTGGGCATGGCGAATATCGACGTGCAGCTCGGCCTGCAGCCGCGTGCAGACATCACCACCGTGCTCAACGGCAAGATCTCGCTGGCCGATGCCGTCTGTCCGGCCATGGGCGGCGCCACTGAAAACGGCGGCTTCGACGTGATTTCCGGCCGTTCCGGATCCGGCGCGCTGGCCAATCTCTCCGGACCGGGCCTGACCAAGCTGGCGACCGGCGTGGCGGCGCTGTCGCTCTCCTACGACCGGTCCCTGCTCGATCTCGCCGCCGGCGCGGACCGGGCGACCATTCGCCTCGCCCTGACGGCGGACGACGTCATCATCGTCATCAATGACGAGCCGACCTCGCTGACCGACGCCTATGCCTTCGTGAAGACGCTGCGCCTGCACGATGACGGCGCCAGCCCGCTCGTGGTGATCAACAACGCACCCAGCCAGGCCGCGGCCCACGAGGCTTTCAACGCCTTCAAGAAGACTTGCGAAAGCTTCCTCAGCTTCACGCCGAAACTGGCGGGCATCATCCGCAAGGACCCGGCCGTGCCGGCCGCCATTCGCGCCCAGACCTGCGTCTCGCTGCGCTCGCCCAATTGCGAGGCCTCCAAGGACCTGCAGGCCCTCACGGGCACTCTGGCGCGCGGACGGGAAGCCGCCTAAACTCCCCGCAGGGGGAAATAGTTCATGTTGTACGATACGTTCGGGGAGCGTCTCGCCGCCGGCTTCACGCCGTTCGACTGGTGGCTGATCATCGTTCTGTCTCTGGTGGCCGCGCTGATCATGCGCAAATGGGCGCAATGGCCCGGCGCCGCAGCCATCGCCTTCATGGCCGATGCGGCCGCACCTTTCTTCTACGAGTTCATCGACCGCTGGGCGACTGGTGTGCCGCTCGATTTCGCATTTGATATCGGATTTGAGATCGCCTACTCGAGGCTCGACGACAGGGGCGGAATAGTCATCCTGATGCGGCTGGCCATCTACATGATCTCGATCGGCGCCATCTACTGGGCCAAACGCCGCTACGGGCGCTGATGGACGGGGCCGCAGCCCCCGAGTGATGGAGCAGACTGCATGACCGCCAATCACCAGGGCGCCTGCCTCTGCGGCGCTGTCCGGTTCGAGATAGTGGGCGAGTTCGAGAGCTTCTATCTGTGCCATTGTTCGCGATGCCGGAAGGATACCGGCTCGGCTCATGCGGCGAACCTCTTTTCGACTTCGGCCAAGTTGGAATGGCTGGCGGGGCGCGATCATGTAAAGACGTTCCGGCTCGACGGCACACGGCATCAGAAAAGCTTTTGCGAGGCGTGTGGGTCTGCGCTGCCCGGCGCGCAGATGAACGGCGCCCTGCTCGTCGTCCCCGCCGGGTGCCTGGACACGACGGTATCGATCTCACCGACAGCCCATATCTGCTGCAGCGATCAGGCTGACTGGGAAGCCCGGCTTGCCGGTGCGGAACGTTTCGACGGCCTGCCCGGCTGACATGGCGTCGCGGGTTCGACGGTTCGATCTGCTCGATCTGGCTATTCAGAAAAACCTGGCGTCGGGAAAGGCCGGCATCGCGGCTTTGCAGTGGTGGATATCTATGCCCGCTGGCGGCCGTTAGCTGCGTCGGGGCTCAGTCTCAAAGCCGGTATCGAGAATGTGCGCGATGAAGACTTCGAACGTCGTTTCGCAGGCGTGAGCGTGCCGGGACGTGCAAATCTCTTCGATATCAGCTGAACGCAGGAATCCTAGCGCCTACCCCTCCACCTTAGCCGGTCAGTGCGACCGGCGGTGGTGGCGGATGGTGGCGATCTCGTCGAGCTCTTCCTGTTCGGCAGCCCGCATGGCCTGCTGGGCATGAGCCAGCCGGCGCTCTTCGAGAAGCTCGTACTTCTTGAGCTCCTGATAGGCCTCGGAGAGGCGGTCGCGCAGGGCATCGGCCTGAACCTCGACCTCGTCGAGCGACAGCCGGATGTTTTCCTTCCGCTTGATCACGGCCTGGGCATAGGAACCGTAGGCGATGAAGCCTTCCTTCGATTCCGTCGCGGCAGCCTGTTCTTCCGGCACCGACGCTTCGAGGCGCTCGATCTGACCGATCAGGGCGCTGCGCGAGCGATCGAGCTCGGCCATCTGTTTCTGCAATTCCTCGACCTTGAACCGGGCCAGCCGGATCAAGGGTTCATGCGATCGGCTCATGTCCGCACTCCTTCACCACCACCACTCAGGATCTGCGACAGCGTGGCGAAGGTCGTCGGAATATCCGCCGCCTCGTCTTTTCCCTGCCCCAGAAATGCTTCCAACGGATCGTTGAGAGCAATCGCCCGGTCCACGGCCGGGTTGGATCCCTGGGAATAGGCTCCCAGACGAATCAATTCTTCCATGTCGGCATAGGCCGACAACAGCTTGCGCGCCTCCGCGACCAGCGGCCGCTCGTGTTCTTCATAGACTTCCGGCGCGGTCCGGCTGACGGATTTGAGCACGTCGATCGCCGGATAGCGGCCGCGTTCGGCGATCGCCCGGCTCATCACGACGTGACCGTCCAGGATGCCGCGCACGGCGTCGGCGATCGGTTCGTTATGGTCGTCGCCATCCACCAGCACGGTGAACAGGCCCGTGATCGAGCCCTGCTTGCCGCCATCGGTCCGCTCGGGACCGGGACCGGCCCGCTCCAGCAGACGCGGCAGCTCGGCAAAGACGGACGGCGTATAGCCGCGCGTGGTCGGCGGCTCGCCCGCGGCAAGGCCGATCTCGCGCTGTGCAAGGGCAAAGCGGGTCACACTGTCCATCAGGCAGAGGACGTCCAGGCCCTGATCGCGGAAATACTCGGCCGCGGTCAGGGTCAGGTTCGCAGCCTGCCGGCGCGCCAGGGCCGGCGCGTCGGAGGTTTCGGTAATGACGACGGACCGGGCGCGGCCCTGCGGACCAAGCACGTCGTCGACGAATTCGCGGGCCTCGCGGCCCCGCTCGCCGATCAGGCCGATAACGATGACGTCGGCATCGCAGGCTTGGGCCAGCATGGACATGAGCACGGACTTGCCGACGCCGGAGCCGGCGAAAATGCCGAGCCGCTGGCCGCGGCGCATCGGAACGAATGAATTGAGCACCCGCACACCCAGGTCCAGCCTTTCGCCCAGACGGGCCCGACCATGGGCACTGGGCGGGTTGCCCTTCAGCGGATAGGGCACATTGCCTTCATGGAGGGCGGGGCCGCTATCGAGCGGACGGCCGAAACCGTCGAGCACGCGCCCGAGCCAGTCTTTGGACGGGCGGACACGCGCGGCTTCCGGCTGCAGCAGAGCCTTGGCACCGGGGCGGACGCCCTCGAGCGGACCGAACGGCATCATCAGCGCGGTCTCGCCGCGGAACCCGACGACTTCGCATTCCGCCGGACCATGAGACGTGTCGATCGTGACGCGTGCGCCAAGAGAAAGGCCGGCTTTCGGCCCCTCGGCTTCGACGAGCAGACCATTCAGCGCCGTCACGCGTCCTTCCAGGACACGCTCGTCGAGACGCTCAATGCGATCGATCAGGGTCTGCATCATGCGGCTTTTCCGCCTTTCGGGATGTGGCGTTTGCGCCACGTTCACGATGACAATACCGGACTGCGGTTGCTCCGACGTAAACGGGCGGCAGAATTTGCAGCGTAAATTGGTGACGATTCCCTGGCACCCGGACTCCGATTCCTAAAGTGAGTCTCGATACGATCGAAAAGAGATGTGGAAAAAAATGCCGATCCGGAACGCCGCCATTTCGTCTTGAATCTCGCGCGCCAGCAGGGATTTCCGGGCCATTTTCCGGAATACTTTATGCGCGGCATATTTGATAATTGCGAGGATTCACGCCCTTTCTCATGCCGGAACCCGCGCGTTAACCCCTGATTGGTTAACGTGATTTGCGAATCAACATCGCGAGCAAGAATTCGCTATCCTGACGATTCCGGACTGCGGTCAAGGCGCAGTTAACTTTCGTTAAGGGTTTCCGCCTAGCGTCCAAATAAGGTTAATCACGAGGTGAGGCCGGGCGGGACTGATTCGCCCGGGTAGCGAAAACCGGAGGCGAACCATGCGGGTTCTTCTTATCGAGGACGATCGGGCAACCGCACAGTCCATCGAACTCATGCTGAAGTCCGACGGCTTCAACATCTATACGACCGACCTGGGCGAAGAAGGCGTCGATCTGGGCAAGCTGTATGATTACGACATCATCCTGCTCGATCTGAACCTTCCGGACATGCCGGGCTTTGATGTGCTGAAGACGCTTCGCATGTCGAAGATCGACACGCCGATCCTGATCCTTACCGGCAATGCCGATATCGATAACAAGGTGCGCGGCCTCGGTTGCGGTGCGGACGACTATATGACCAAGCCGTTCCACAAGGACGAGATGATCGCGCGGATCCACGCCATCGTGCGCCGTTCGAAGGGTCACTCCCAGTCGATCATCCGCACGGGTTCCATCGCTGTGAACCTCGACGCCAAGACGGTCGAAGTGGAAGGCCAGCGCGTCCACCTCACCGGCAAGGAATACCAGATGCTCGAGCTGCTCTCCCTGCGCAAGGGAACGACGCTCACCAAGGAGATGTTCCTGAACCATCTCTATGGCGGCATGGACGAGCCGGAACTGAAGATCATCGACGTCTTCATCTGCAAGCTCCGCAAGAAGCTCGCCGCTGCCACCAATGGCGAACACTATATCGAGACGGTCTGGGGCCGCGGCTATGTGCTGCGCGACCCGGTTGAGGAAAAGGCATCCGCCTGACCGGCCTCACTCTCGACCAGATCAAGCCCGGGCTTCACGGCCCGGGCTTTTTCATGCGCCTTTTCACGGCACGAGCGGATACGAAGTAGCCCCGCCGGATCCGGCGGGGCTTTTCCTTGATGATGAATACCGGGCTTATGCCGCTGCGGACTTTGCGGTCTCGATACGGCCGTACAGGCCGCGGCGGCCTTCGACCGGCTTGAACTCGGACGACAGGCCGACGACGGTTTCGGCGGCCCCCATGACGAGATAGCCGTCGGCGGCCGTCTGCGACGCGAGGCGCCCGAGCACCTTCTTCTTCGTATCCGCATCGAAATAGATCAGCACATTGCGGCAGAAGATGACGTCGAACGTGCCGAGCGAGGAGAAGCTCTCGAGCAGGTTCTGTTTCTCGAACCGGACCATGGACCGGATATTCGGCTTGATCCGCCACTGGTCGCCATTCTGTTCGAAATGCGTGACCAGTCGCTGGATGGCGAGGCCGCGCTGGACCTCGAACTGGGAATAGACGCCGGCCTTGGCCTTCTCCAGCACGCGCGGCGCCATGTCGGTCGCTACGATATCGACCTTGAGATTGCCGAGACGGGCGCGCTCTTCCTCGAGGATCATCGCCAGCGAGTAAGGCTCCTGACCGGAGGAGCAGGCCGCGCACCAGATGCGCAGCGAACCGGTCTTGCCGCGGGCCCGCGAGAGCACCGGCAGGACTTCCTGCTTGAAGAGGTCAAACGGCGTGTTGTCGCGGAAGAAAAAGGTCTCGTGCGTCGCCAGCGCTTCGGTAATGCCCCACAGCAGGCGACCGCTGCCATCGCGGCGGGCGGCGGCAATCAGCGCCTCGATAGAGGGGAAGCCTTCCGCACGCGCCAGCGGCGCCAGGCGGCTTTCGAGCAGATAGCCCTTGTCCACGGACAGAACGAGGCCGGACCGCTTGTAGGCTTCTTCAGCCACGTAGAGGATATCGTCTTTCTGGATCATCTTTACAGCCCACCCTTTGCCCGGCGCACAATATCGGGTCCGACCTCGGAAAGAGGCAGGATCGCGTCGGCCAGTCCCTCGGCCGCGACGGCACCCGGCATGCCCCAGACGACGCTCGTCGCTTCGTCCTGGGCCAGCACGGTGCCACCGGCATTACGCAGAATACGGGCGCCCTCGCGGCCGTCATGACCCATACCGGTCAGGACGACGCCGAGCGCCGTGCCCCCCGTGGCCTCGGCGACCGACTGGAAAAGCGGGTCGACGGCCGGGCGGCAGAAATTGATCGGCGGCGTCTGGTCGAGCACCGCATAGAAACCACCCGCGTCCTTGCGAATGGTCATGTGAAAATCGCCGGGCGCGATATAGACCTTGCCGGGCGCCAGGCGCTCGCCGTCTTCCGCTTCCTTGCACGCCAGCTTTCCGGCCTTGGTCAGGTGTTCGGCGAGAATGCGCGTGAACAGCGCCGGCATGTGCTGGGCGATCACGACGGGCGCGGTCAGGTCGGCCGGGAAACTGGCGACGACATCGCGCAGCGCCTGCGGACCACCGGTCGAAGATCCGACGGCGATCAATTGAGGACGCCCGGTCTTGCGCGCAGCAGGACCACGAGATACCGGCGGGCGGGCCGCCGGAGCGGCTGCCGGGCGCGCCGGAGCCGGACGCGGCGCCGGTGCCGTAATCGTCCGCGCCTGCGGCTGGGCCGGCGGCGCGATATCGCGGCTCGTGGGAACCGGCGGGATCGGGCGCGGCGCGAGCGCCTTCAGCTTGGAAAGAAGGTCGCGGCGGAACTCCTCGGCACCGGCGAGACGGCCGGCCTGGGGTTTCGGCGCATAATCCGCGGCGCCCATGGAGAGGGCGCGGATCGTCACTTCACCACCGCGGCGCGTCAGCGTCGAAGCCATGACGACCTTGGACCCCGGAACAGCCTTGAGAAGCAGCGGAAGCGCTTCCAGACCGTCCATTTTCGGCATCTCGACGTCGAGGACGATCAGGTCGGGCTTCAGTTCCTCGGCCTTGCGCAAGCCCTGCTCGCCATCGACGGCAGCCCCTGCAAGGACGAGATCGGGATCTTCATCGACCCAGCGCGTCATCAGTCCACGGGCGACCGCGGAGTCGTCGATGACCAGCACTTTTGCGATGGGGGTCGCGGAGGCCGCCTTGGCGAGTTCCGGCATGAGGAAACTCCCCTAGGAGGCGCGAAGCAGACCGGTCTGCTGAAATTTCGACTCGATGATGTCGCCGTCGAAAGGCTTCATCACATACTCGTCCGCGCCGGCGCGCAGGGCTTCCGTGATGTGGGCCATGTCGTTCTCGGTCGTGCAGAACACGACGACCGGCTTGTCGCCGGCATCCTCCCGGCGCAACGCCTTGACGAAGTCGAGCCCGTTCATGACCGGCATGTTCCAGTCGAGCAGAACTGCATCCGGCATCTGCTCGCGGCACGCCTCGAGCGCTTCGGAGCCATCCGCAGCCTCGACGCAATTGAAGTCGAGCTCTTCGATAATTTTGCGGGCGACCTTGCGAATAACGCGGGAGTCGTCCACGACCAGGCAGGTTTTCATCCCCGGACCCTCTCTCTTAGGCTGCCACTTCGGCTTTGTTTCCGGCCGTACCGATGACAGCGGACACGTCGAGCACAGCCAGCAATTCCTTTTCGAGCCGGTGCACGCCCTTGACCATGGACCGCCAGCTCGCATCGACATGGGCCGGGACCGGTTCAAGCTCCGCACGCGGACGACGAAGCACCTCGCCGACACTATCCACGATGAGTCCGAAGATTTCGCTACCACGCTCGACTCCGAGCGCCATACCGCTTTCGGTGGTCTCCCGCGGCGGCAGGCCGAGCCGGCGGCGCGCGTCGATCGCCGTTACGATACGGCCGCGCAGGTTCAGCAGGCCCGCCACTTCGGCCGGCGCCTGGGGCACCGACGTCACGGATTGCGGGGCAAAGACTTCCCGGATCGCATCGACCGGGGCGCCGAAGAGCTGATCGCCGATACGCACGGAGACGTATTCGTTGATGGCCTCGGCGCTGAGTTCGGAAGAGTCGCTGTTATGCGTGGTCATGCCACTTTCTCCTCTTGGGAAAACTCGTCCAGGGCAGCGATCAGGGCGCCACGGTCGGAACGCGGCAGAACGCGCGTCAGGCCTTCGCCCTGGGTGTCGTCCGGCCAGTCGGTCACGGCCAGAGCCGGCAGATCGACCCAGAGGCCTTCCGCGCGGATACGCTCGAGCGCACCCGGATCGCCGACCAGAGCGTCGAACACCTCGCCGCCTTCGGCGATTGCCCGGATTTCGTGCATGCCGCCGGACGGCGTCACGTCATAGCCCGCAGCGGCCAGAAGCGGCGCGATCATGCGGCGCGCGAAGGCGTCGGCGTCGACCAGCAGGATCTTGCGGCGGCGCTTGGCCGAACGGCGCTGGATTTCACCGGCGCGGGACTGGTCGAGATACCAGGCGATGTCGACCACGTCGGTCGCCTTGCCCTTGATGATAGCCGATCCGATGACACCCTGCTTGTCGGAGCTCATCTGGAGATCGACGCGCTCTTCCACGACGTCGACGATTTCGTCGACGGCCAGGCCGATCGCCGTGTGATTTTCGGCGAAGACCAGCACCGGCTGGCGCGCGCCTTCTGCGCAGCTGATTTCCGAGCCGAGCGGCACGATCGGCATGAGGCGTCCGCGATACTGGACGACCTGGCGGCCATTCGTGCTCTCGATGGTTTCCGGATCGAATTCCTCGAGTCGCGTGACCAGCGAGAGCGGCACGGCCTTCGGCTCGACGCCGCCGGCACGCACCAGCAGGAGACGCTGGGTCTCGACGGCTTCCGCCATGCTCGCGGCACCCGCATCGATCGACGCCTCCTCGTCCATCGCGGAGACGATATCTCCGGCGAGGCCGTTCGGGTCGAGGATCATGATAACGGACCCGTCGCCGAGGATGGTGGCGCCGGAATAGGCGTTCACGCCGCGCAGGGATTCGGAGAGCGGCTTGACCACGATCTCCTCGGTATCGAGGACATTGTCCACGACGAGGCCGACATTGCGTCCGCCCGCATCGAGCACCACGACGAAGCCGGTTTCGTCGTCACCGCCCTGATAGCCCTGCCCGACGCCAAGAACCTCGTGCAGGTCGACGATCGGCATGAGCCGGTCGCGCAGGCGCATGACATAGGCACCATTGAGGTTTTCAACCGTGTGCTCGGACCCGGCGCCGACCCGGACCAGTTCGCGCACGGCGAGCTGAGGGATCGCGAAGCGCTGCTCGTCGCAACCGACGATCAGGGCCGAAACGATGGCGAGAGTGAGCGGGATCTTGATCGAAAAATGCGAACCCTTGCCGGCAGTCGAGCTGACGTCGATGACGCCACCGATCTGCTCGATATTGGTACGCACCACATCCATGCCGACGCCGCGGCCGGAGAGATTGGTGACCTTGGCGGCGGTCGAGAAGCCGGGCGCGAAGATGAAGCGATGAATCTGCGCTTCGTTCATGCGCTCCAGCTCTTCATGGGTCGTCAGACCCTTTTCGAGCGCCTTTTCGCCGATGCGCTGGGTGTTCAGGCCCTGACCGTCATCGGCGATGGAGATGATGATGTGACCGCCTTCATGATAGGCGGACAGCTTGATCGTACCCTTCTCGGGCTTGCCGGCCTTGACGCGCTGTTCGGGCGTCTCGAGACCGTGATCCGCGGAATTGCGCACCATGTGCGTCAGCGGATCCTTGATCAGTTCGAGAACCTGGCGATCCAGCTCGGTCTCATTGCCGTCCATGACCAGCTCGATCTTCTTGCCGAGATCGGTGGACACGTCACGGATGATGCGCGGCAGTTTGCGCCAGGCATCGCCGATCGGCTGCATGCGGGTCTTCATGACGCCGTCCTGCAGCTCGCCGGTCACTGCGGACAGGCGCTGGAGCGGACCCTTAAGTTCGTCGTCCTCGAGGCCGCGGATCGTCTGCATGAGCTGGTTCCGGGTCAGAACGAGTTCCGACACGGTTGTCATGAGCGATTCAAGCACGTCGACGCCGACGCGAACCGTCTGCTGCACGCGCGGACCGCCTTCGCCGGTCGCCGCATCGGCGCCCTTCAGCTCGGCCATCGCGCTCTGCAGCGCCTCTTCCTTGGACATGTCGGCAGACAGGAAGTCGCTGGCCGGCGGCGGGGCAACCGCGTCGTCGACTTCCGCGCTCTGGAAGGCAGCTTCGAGTTCGGCCGCCGAGACTTCGCCCGGGCGCAGCTCACGGCCCAGCTCCGGATCGAAATCTCCGACGCCGAGATGTTCGTCGGACGCTTCGTTTGCAGCAGCCGGATCAGCATCCTCTTCGGAGGTCGCATTCTGGAAAGCCGCTTCGAGATCGGCGAGAGACACTTCGCCCGGACGCAGTTCACGGCCGAGATCATCGTCCCAGTTTTCCGGCTTGGCCGGCTCGCTCTCGGCGCCGGACGCATCTTCGAGACGCCCCATTGCCGCATCCTCGAGGCGCGAGATCAGCTCGGCATCATCGCCCACCGGTTCGGAACCGGTTTGCTCGAGGGATTCGAGCAGCAGCTTGATCTGGTCGATCGCCTCCAGCACCAGCGTGACCATGGGCGGCGACACGGTCAGCTCGCCGTCGCGGAACTTGCCCAGCAGCGTTTCGCCGGCATGGGCGACCGCTTCCAGGCGCGGCAGTCCGAGGAAGCCGCAGGTTCCCTTCACTGTGTGCAGAAGTCGGAAAATATTGTCCAGAATAGCCCGGTCTTCCGGATTATTCTCGAAACGCACCAGTTCCGCGTCGATGACGTCCAGGCTCTCCGCCGTTTCCGTCAAAAACTCACTGATGAGATCGTCCATAGCATGCCCCGTACGGTTCCTATTCAACCGCAAAGTGGCAGGCCTTGGTTAACGGAGAGTTCGCTTGGGGCAGGAGAATTCGCCCAGAACGATCATAGGATATTATCAGTGCAGACAGGTCAGCCGATCATGCCTTCAGGGGCAGCGACGAGGGCCACGAATTCGATTCGCTCGCCGTCTGCCATGGCGCTCACACGGCCGCCATTGCTGCGCGCGATCAGACCCGCGTAATAGGGCTGGATCGAGCGGCCGTCGAAGCCGGTTTCCGGTGCCTCTCCATCCAGAGCGGCCTCGGTGGCCGGGTCCAGACGCGCCCGTTTGCCCTCCGAGACGATGCGTAACCGTGCACCGCCGCCGGAGTTCGCGGCCTCGACCGTCACAGTGCCGCCGCGCGGGGCGGCTTCGACGCCGAGAATGACGAGATTGAGCAGCAGACGCGCCGCCTGCTTTTCAAGACCGGCCGTCTCGACTTTCCAGACGACGTCCGGCTTTACCGCCGAAAACATGGCTTCGGTTATGCGCTTGAGGTCGCGCGTGTCCAGAACGCCCGGCGCCGAACCGCCGGCGCCGAATGCGAGACGCGAGAATTCGAGCTTGGCCTGGGCCTGCCGGGAACTTTCCCGGACCAGCTCCAGCGCATCATCGTGCATGTCCGGCGATTCCTCGTCGTCCAGCACGGACAGCGCCGCTCCGAGGGCCGACACGGGGCTGACAAGATCATGGCAGAGCCGCGCGCACAGCAGCGCAGCAAGTTGGTCGGCGGCCAGTTCGGCGGGCGTGTCATCAAGCATGTGTTTACCGATACACGATTCTCGGCTTGTCAGCCGCCTTTTCACACTCAGACGCGTGTGCCCGCGGTAATAACCGTGGAAAGGACTTGGCAACCGGATCAGTCCAAGACATGATTCGTTCCCGGCTCAGGGGGACAGATCCGGCAACGCCCGGAATGCCTGCCAGGCGATCGCACCGCGATCGGAATTGAAACGATGGCGGCAGACCGGACGGCGCGGGATTTGCTTGGTACCCATTTGACACGATGTGTCTTCAATAGCTGACCGGAGTAATGGACACCGACATGTCCGGATTTGACGTATCCCGTGCCGATTCCCACCGCACCCGCGGTCTTGTTGTATTTGCCAGCCTGACGCTGTCCGCGGCGCTGCTCGCCGGCCTGCTGACCAGTGGCGAACAGGTAAGCGACGCCTCGCCGATCGACGCGCAGGCCTGGAGCGCTCCGGAAACCGGGATCGTCCAGGCTGCCGCCCCGCGCGAGCAGGCGCCAGCGGTCACGATAGAGTCGGCGGCGCCCGAAACCGCGCCGGTTGCAGCCGCATCTCCGTCAGCCCACGCACCGGTGGCCACGGATCCCAATACGGATCCGGTCATGCCCTGGCCGGCAGCGACGGACCCGATCGCGCTCAATGACGCCGCCTTCAGCGATTGCGTCAATTGTCCCACCCTGATCCAGTCCGAACATCGCGTACCGCGCGGCGGCACGCTGGCGGGGGTGCTGGACAATGCCGGCGTCGACCGGACCGAAGCCAATCGCGCCATCGCGGCACTGGGTACGGTCTACGACCTGCGCTCGCTGCGAGCCGGCGAGCAAATCCGGCTCTATTCAGAAGTTCGCACCAATGCTGAAGACGAGTCCCAAACGCGCCTGAACGGTCTGTCCTTCCGTCCGGAACTCGAACGATCCATCACGGTCGCCCGAACTCCCGAAGATGCGTTCCGCGCCCGCGAGACGATCGCCGAGTTCGATCGTGAAATGGCCCGGGCCACCGGTTCGATCACCAGCTCGCTCTATGTCGACGCCCTCAATGCCGGCGCGACCGATCGCGTCGTCGTCGAGCTGGCGGGCGTACTTGCCTACGCCATCGACTTCCAGCGCTCCATCCGCGAAGGCGACGAGTTCGATATCGTTTTCGAACGCTTCATCGACGACGAGGGCGATGTCGCCCGGACCGGCGATATTCTCTATGCGCGCTATGACGGCCGCGGCGAGCCGAAGGAATTCTTCCGCTTCGAAACGCCCGACGGCATTATCGGCTATTACAGCGGCGACGGCGCCAGCGCCCAGCGCCTGCTCATGCTGACGCCGATCAATGGCGCACGTCTCTCCTCGCATTTCAGCCGCGCCCGCCGTCACCCGATCCTCGGCTATACGCGCCGCCATAACGGCACGGACTTCGCGGCGCCGCGCGGCACGCCGGTCTATGCCGCCGGCAATGGTGTCGTCGAGCGTGCCAACCGGTTCGGCAGCTTCGGCAATTACGTCCGCATTCGTCACGCCAACGGGTACCAGACCGCCTATGCCCACCTGAACGGATTTGCGCGCGGCATTCGCGCCGGCTCCCGCGTGACGCAGGGCCAGGTCATCGCCTATGTCGGCACCACGGGCCGCTCCACCGGCCCTCACCTGCACTACGAGGTGCATCACAATGGCACTCCGGTGAACCCGATGACGCTCGATTTGCCCACCGGCCGTCAGCTCAATGAAGACGAAATTCCGCTCTTCGAGGCCGAGCGCGACCGCATTCTCGCCATCCGCGACGCCGCGCGTCCGGCTGCCGAGGAGGATGCGCCGGTGATGGCCGATGCCGGGACCGGTGCCCAATAAGCGCTGATTGACGGGACATCCCGAAGGCACTAGTGAAGCGGCGGGTCAGGAGATACCCGCCGCTCGCAGGCCATTGGCCCTGGTGAAATCTCCGTTTCGAGATTGTCTTGCCCAAGTCACGTAAGCGTGCGGCTGGATGGCAATGCGAGCCCCACCCGATATCCGCATGCATTACAGGCATGAGGCAAACATGACTCACCCCGTCCTACCGTCCCTCGACACGCTCAAGGCACAGGCAAAAAACTTGCGCCGGGCCCTGGAGAATGAGGGCAATTTCATCTCCCACAGCGAGGCGCTGGAACTGGTCGCGCACCAGCACGGCTATCGCGACTGGAATACGGCCCACGCGGCGGCCGGAAACCGGCCCGCCCCCCCGCTCGCTATCGGACAGCAGGTCCGCGGCCGGTATCTCGGCCAGCCCGTACGCGGCGAGATCATCGCCCTGCAGCGGATCGGCGACGGTCATCACTACAGGCTCACGCTCGACCTCGACGAAGCCGTGGACGTGGTGACCTTCGAGAGCTTCTCGGCCTGGCGGAAGCGCATCAATGCGACCGTCGATACTAAAGGCCGTAGCGAGGCGAAGACATCCGACGGACGGCCTCACCTGGCGCTGGCCCTCTAGGTCACTGTCACAGAACTGTCGTTGTATTCTGCACCGGCGAACCATATGACGTCCGCGACCTCGGCTCGCGGACGTCTCGCCATGCTTACAATCCTGATCCTCTGCACCGGCAATTCGGCGCGCTCCATTATCGGGGAAGTGCTGTTCCGCGACCTCGGCGGCAAACGCCTCACCGGTCTGTCCGCCGGCTCCGATCCAAAAGATGAACCGCACCCTCAGGCCCTGGCGACGCTGGCAGCGCACGGCCATTCGGTCGACGGTCTGAGCTCGAAACGCTGGGACGTGTTTGCGAAACCCGGCGCGCCTGAGATCGATGCGGTCATCACCGTCTGCGACAGCGCGGCCGCCGAGACCTGTCCGGTCTGGCCCGGCGCACCCGTGAGCGCCCATTGGGGCCTGCCCGATCCCGCCGCGGTCGCGGATCCGGACGCGGCGCGGATTGCGTTCGAGACCACCTATCAAACCCTGCATTCCCGCATCCGCTTGCTGATCGACGCGCTGGACGGCGATGATCGCGAGGCGCTCGCCAGCGCGCTGGATGCCCTGCCTTCACTGGAGCGCTGAACTGATGAGCGACACGTCACAGGCCGCCGCCCCGAGCGGGATCGGCTTTTTCGAGGCCTGGCTTTCCGTATGGGTGGGTCTCGCCATTGTGGGCGGGATCGCCCTCGGCGTCATCGCGCCGGGGCTGTTCGAGACGCTCAGCCGGCTGGAATACGCCTCGGTCAATCTGCCTGTCGCGCTGCTCATCTGGGCCATGGTCTATCCGATGATGGTCAATGTGGACTTCGCCAGCCTCGGCCATGTCGGCGAGCGGCCGAAAGGTCTCATCATCACCCTGGTCGTGAACTGGCTGGTCAAGCCTTTCTCCATGGCGCTCCTGGCGGTGCTCTTCTTCGAACATGTCTTCGCCCCGATGATCGCCCCGGAGGATGCGCAGCAATACATTGCCGGCCTGATCATACTGGGCGCCGCGCCATGTACGGCCATGGTCTTCGTCTGGTCGCAGCTGACCCGCGGCGATGCGAACTACACCCTGGTCCAGGTGGCGGCCAACGACCTCATCATGGTGGTGGCTTTCGCCCCCATCGTCGCCCTGCTCCTGGGCGTGACGGAGATCGCCGTTCCCTGGGAGACGCTGATCCTCTCGGTGGCGCTCTACGTGATCCTGCCGCTCGCCGCCGGCTGGGCGACCCGCAAACTGCTCACGCGCGGCCGCGAGAAATCCGGCGGGGAAGCCCGGGTGGCGCGTTTCACCGCAAAGGTGAAGCCGGCCTCCATCATTGGCCTGGTCGCGACGGTGGTGATCCTGTTCGGTTTCCAGGGCGGGACCATCATGGCCCAGCCCCTCACGATCGCCCTGATCGCGACGCCGCTGCTGATCCAGTCCTACGGGATTTTCCTGATTGCCTATGCAGCGGCCTGGCTGTGGAAGACGCCCTTCAACATCGCCGCGCCCTGCGCCCTGATCGGCACGTCGAACTTTTTCGAACTGGCCGTAGCCGTGGCTATCAGCCTGTTCGGCCTGAATTCAGGCGCGGCGCTGGCCACGGTAGTCGGCGTGCTGGTGGAGGTGCCGGTCATGCTCTCCCTCGTGGCGCTGGCCAACCGGACGCAGGGCTGGTTCGCGCGCTAGCCCGAACGGCAAAGGGCGCGTCCATCTCCGGACGCGCCCTTTCCACCCGGCTGCCGGAGCAGCCTAGTTGACGGTTTCGACCGTGGGCGGCTTTACGCCGATAGCGACGCCATTGACGGTGAGCACACCGGCCTCGGTCGAAACGCTGATCGTGTCGCCATCCTTGATCTCGCCTTCCAGCAGGAGGCGGGCCAGCGGGTCCTGCAGCTCTTTCTGGATGACGCGCTTGAGCGGACGTGCGCCATAGGCCGGGTCGTAGCCCTTGGCCGCGAGCCAGTCGCGGGCGCCGGCATCGATCTCGATCGTCATGCGGCGATCGGCCAGCAGCGTGCCGAGACGGTCGATCTGGATATCCACGATCGCCCCCATATGCTCCTGGGCCAGCTTGCGGAAGAGGATGATCTCGTCCACGCGGTTCAGGAATTCCGGCCGGAAATGTCCGCGGACCACCGCCATCACCCCGTCGCGCGCCTCCTCCACATCGTCGACGAGCTGCAGATGCTCGGCACCGAGATTGGAGGTCATGATGATGATCGTATTACGGAAATCGACCGTGCGGCCCTGACCGTCCGTGAGGCGGCCATCGTCCAGCACCTGCAGGAGGACGTTGAACACGTCCGGGTGCGCCTTCTCGATCTCGTCCAGCAGCACGACCTGGTAGGGCCGGCGGCGCACGGCTTCGGTCAGGGCACCGCCCTCCTCATAGCCGACATAGCCCGGAGGCGCGCCGATCATGCGGGAGACCGAGTGCTTCTCCATGTATTCCGACATGTCGAGGCGCGAAACGGCCGTCTCGTCGTCGAACAGGAATTCGGCCAGCGCCTTGGTCAGCTCGGTCTTGCCGACGCCGGTCGGGCCGAGGAAGAGGAAGGAGCCGATCGGACGATTGGGATCCTTCAGCCCGGCCCGGGCACGGCGCACGGCATCCGACACGGCCTCCAGGGCCGGGTTCTGTCCGACGACGCGCTTGTGCAATGCGTCTTCCATGCGCAAGAGCTTGTCGCGCTCGCCCTCGAGCATCTTGTCGACCGGCACGCCGGTCCAGCGCGAAACGACATGGGCGATTTGCTCGTCGTCCACGACTTCCTGGACCATGTCGCCATCGGCGCCGTCCTCGGCCTCCGCCTCGGCCAGCTGGCGCTCCAGCTCCGGGAGACGACCGTATTTGATCTCGGAGGCTCGGGCGAGGTCGCCGCGGCGTTCCGCATCGACCAGCTCGTTACGGATGCGCTCCAGCTCTTCCTTGAGCGTGGTCGCGGAGGCCAGCTTGGCCTTCTCCGCGCTCCAGGCGGCGGTCAGCTCGGCGGACCGGGATTCCAGCTCGGCGATTTCCTTGGTCAGCGTTTCCAGACGCTCCCTCGAAGCGTCGTCGCTTTCCTTTTTCAGCGCTTCCGCCTCGATCTTCAGCTGGATGGCGCGGCGATCGATCTCGTCGAGCTCTTCCGGCTTGGAGTCGACCTGCATGCGCAGACGCGAGGCGGCCTCGTCCATGAGGTCGATCGCCTTGTCCGGCAGGAAGCGGTCGGTGATGTAGCGATTGGAGAGATTGGCGGCAGAGACGATGGCGCTGTCGGCGATACGCACGCCGTGGTGCACCTCGTACTTCTCCTTCAGGCCGCGCAGGATGGAGACCGTATCCTCGACGCTCGGCTCTTCCACCATGACCGGCTGGAAGCGCCGCGCGAGGGCCGCGTCCTTCTCCACATGCTTGCGGTATTCGTCTAGAGTCGTGGCGCCGACACAGTGCAGCTCGCCGCGCGCCAGGGCCGGCTTGAGCAGGTTGGACGCATCCATGGCGCCATCCGTCTTGCCGGCGCCCACGAGGGTGTGCATCTCGTCGATGAAGAGGATGATCTCGCCATTGGCGGAGGTCACCTCGTTGAGTACGGCCTTGAGGCGCTCCTCGAACTCGCCGCGATATTTCGCACCGGCGATCAGCGCGCCCATATCAAGCGCGAGCAGACGCTTTTCCTTCAGGCTTTCGGGCACGTCGCCATTGACGATGCGCAGGGCCAGGCCTTCCGCGATGGCGGTCTTGCCGACACCCGGCTCGCCGATCAGCACCGGATTGTTCTTGGTGCGGCGGGAGAGGACCTGGATGGCACGGCGGATTTCCTCGTCGCGGCCGATGACCGGGTCGAGCTTGCCTTCGCGCGCCACCTCGGTGAGGTCGCGGGCATACTTCTTCAGCGCTTCATAGCTGTCCTCGGCCGACTGGCTGTCGGCGGTCCGGCCCTGACGCAGATCGTTGATGGCGGTATTGAGCCCCTGCGGCGTCACGCCGGCAGCCTTGAGCACGTCATAGGCCTTGTTGTTCGGCGTCATCGCGATCGCCTGCAGGATGCGTTCGGCGGTCACATACTGGTCGCCGGCCTTCTTGGAGGCTTCCTGGGCCGCATCGAAAATCTTGGCGGTTTCCGGCGTCAGGTAGAGCTTGCCCTCGCCACCCTCGACCTTGGGCATGGCGGCCAGCGCCTGGTCGACGCCGTCCTGGACCTGGCGGATACGCCCGCCGGCAGCCTTGATCAGGTTGGCAGAGAGCCCGGCATCATCGTCGAGCAGCGCCTTGAGTACGTGCTCGGGCGCAAATTGCTGGTGGCTCGATTTCAGGGCGAGCCCCTGCGCGGCCTGGATAATACTCTTGCCGCGGTCGGTATAGCTTTCAAAATCCATTTAGATCCCCCGTGGAAGGCGAGATATCAAACGCTTCACCGCCTTGATCAAGCACGGTAGAAACGCGGTTCAGACCGCATGTAGGTGTTGCATAACCAACACACAAGTGGTGGCAGCGCGACATTCTGACCACGCGTACGGATCACCCGGGACGGAGCTTTTCACATCCCATGCCAGAACTTACAGCAATCACGCGGTTTCCGGTAAAGGGATTGGGGCCCGACAACCTCGAGAGCGTCGCACTGACAGCGGGACGGACACTGCCGGACGACCGGCGATGGGCGATCGAGCATGGCGAACCGGTCTTCGATCCGGCCGCCCCCGGGCATCTGAAGAAGAAGCATTTTCTCATGCTGGCGGAGCAAGCCGGCCTCGCCGCCCTGAACTGCCGCTATGACGCGGCCACAGGACAGCTCAGCGTCCGCGATGGTTCGGAGCATGCAGTGACGGTCGATCTCGACGATCCGGCCACGCACGATCCGCTGTTCGACCTCCTGCGCGACACGCTCGATGCCGAAATCCGGGGCGGGCTTCGTATCGTCAGCGCGCCAGGCCAGGCCATGACGGATATTCCGGAGCCTCAGATATCCCTGATCAATGCGGCCACGGTCCGCGATCTTTCAGAAAAGACGGGCCGCCCGATCGATCCTGTCCGTTTCCGCGGAAACCTGCTGATCGACGGCGCCACGGCCTGGTCCGAGCTGGACTGGGTGGGGCGAACGATCCGGATCGGCAATATCGCCTGCCGCGTGGAGAGCCGCATCCGCCGCTGCGCGGCCACCAGCGTCGATCCGGTCACGGCCCGGCGCGATATCGACCTGCCCCGCCTCATCTTCGACACGCAGGGCCATATGGATTGCGGCCTCTATCTCACCGTACTCGAGAGCGGATCGATCCGGGGCGGGGATCCGGTCAATCCGATGTGACGGACACAAAAAAGGCGGCACGCCGTGCCGCCCTTTTCAGTTCCTGAAGCTATAGCGATCAGGCCGCTTCGCTTTCCGGATCATCGCCGCCGGTCGAGTCGCCGTCGGTGTCGGCGCTGGCCTTCTCGAGTGCGGCTTCGGCCGCCTTGTCCTCGGTCGGCTTGGTCCGGCGCGGGCGGCGCGTCCGGCGGCGCGGGCCGTCCTCGTCGCCGTCCTGGCTCTCATTGCCTGCGTCCTCGCCGCCGCCTTCGCCTTCCGGCGTCACGACATTGAGCGGGTCGTCCTGCTGCTGGCCACCATCGCGATTGCCGCTCTGGTCCTTGCGCTGACGACCACGACCGCGGCGGGGCTCACGTCCCTCGCGCTGGCCATCGCGCTGGCCATCGCGCTGATTCTGGCCGTCGCCGCCATCCTCGTCGCCGGACGCTTCGGCATTCTCGCCATTATCGTCCTGATTCGGATCGCGCTTGGGCTGATTGGCCTGCACGATGCGGTAATAATGTTCGGCGTGCTGGTAGAGATTCTCGGCCCGCACCCGGTCACCGGCGGACGAGGCATCGCGCGCCAGCTGGAGGTATTTGTCGTAGATCTGGGAGGCGTTGCCACGGATTTTCACTTCCGGGCCATTGCTCTCATAGCTCCGGTTCGCAGAGTTTCCGGACTTTCGTCCCCGACCGCGTTGACGCTTCATATCGCCTAATCCCTGTCTACCAGCGATGCTAATTCTAACTTATTGGCTTTGCTGTGCATTTGCAGGTGCAAGCCTGTGCGCCCGTATTGTCGAGGTACTGATATCAATGGCCGGATCAAGGCAGGTGGCTCATCCGGCCGCGCGTGCCCCCGTATTGGCGCGCATCACCTGCCTGACATGAACCTAGACTCACGCGTCCAGCATTCCAAGCCCTTTTAGCCGTTATCCACCCTGGCCTTTCTTCAGCCCGCCGCGGGCGACCGGCCGAGGACCACCCTGTCCTGCCCGCCCAGATCCTTCAGGCAGGCGATTTCCGTCAGGCCGGCCTCGCGGGCAAGCCCGGCGACCGTCTCGCCCTGGTCGTAGCCGATCTCGAGCGCGAACAGCCCGCCCGGACGGAGCAGGCGCGGCAGATCGGCGACGATTTCGCGATAGGCATCCAGCCCGTCCGCGCCGCCATCGAGGGCGAGGCGCGGTTCGTGATCGCGCACCTCAGGCTCCAGCCCGGCGAGCACCTCGCTGACGATATAGGGCGGATTGGACACGACGATGTCGAATGCCCCGTCTGCCAGCCCCTCGCCCCAGCGCCCTTCAGCGAAGGCGGCGCGTGCTGTCAGCCTGTTCCGGTTCGCATTGATGCGCGCAACCGCCAGCGCGGCGGCAGAAAGGTCGACGCCGAGCCCCGTCCAGCCCGGACGCTCGCTCAGCAGCGCCAGGAGAATGGCGCCGGAGCCCGTACCGAGATCGAGCAGACGAGCTTCCCCCTCCGGTCCACGCGCCAGCACCGCCTCGACCAGCGTCTCCGTATCGGCCCGCGGCGACAGAACGTCCGCGGTCACGGCAAGGTCCAGCGTCCAGAAAGGCTGACTGCCCAGGACCTGGCTCAACGGCACGCGTTTGAGACGCAGCCAGGACAGATCGGCGAGCTGCGCCATGCTCTGCCAGGACACCAGAGCCGGATCCGCGAGCGCGGCGGCCAGCGTGGTCGGCGCGAGGACGTGAGCGATGAGATGACGGGCTTCCGACTCGGCCTCCTCGATTCCGGCGTCCAGCAGGCGCACCACGAGATCGCGCCGCACGGCCTGCAGGTCGAGGCCCAGCCAGCTTTCACGCAAGGGTTTGCTGTCGGCTGCGTCGAAATCCGCCTTCGCGTCGGAAACCAGCTTGTCGAAAGGGCCGGTCATGACCGGCTCAGCCTGCCTCTTCCATCGCGGCGAGGCGCCCGGCCTGGTCCTCTGCGATCAGCGCGGTGATCACTTCGTCCAGCCCGTCGCCCGCGACGATCTGGTCGAGCTTGTAGAGGGTGAGATTGATGCGGTGATCGGAGACGCGGCCCTGCGGGTAGTTATAGGTCCGGATGCGCTCGGAGCGGTCGCCCGAGCCGATCTGCCCCTTGCGCTCGGCCGCGCGTTCGGCGGCGGCGGCCTCGCGCTCCATGTCGTAGAGCTTGGCCTTGAGGAGTTCCTGTGCCCGCGCCCGGTTCTGGTGCTGTGACTTTTCCTGGCAGACCACGACGAGCCCGGTCGGGACGTGCGTCATGCGTACGGCCGAGTCGGTCTTGTTGACGTGCTGGCCGCCGGCGCCCGAGGCGCGCATCGTGTCGACCCGGACATCATTCATGTCCAGCTCGATATCGATATTTTCCGGCTGCGGCATGATCGCGACCGTGGCGGCGGAGGTATGGATACGGCCCTGGCTTTCCGTCGCCGGCACGCGCTGGACCCGGTGCACGCCGCTTTCGAATTTCAGCCGGCCGAACACGCCATTTCCGGACACGGCGGCGATCACTTCCTTGTAGCCGCCATGCTCGCCCTCGGAGGCGGAGACCAGCTCCCAGCTCCAGCCCTGCAGCGCCGCATAGCGCTGGTACATATTGTAGAGATCGCCGGCGAAGAGCGCCGCCTCGTCGCCGCCCGTACCGGCCCGGATCTCGATCAGGGCATTGGCGCTGTCATCCTTGTCCTTGGGCAGGAGGAGCAGGTTCATCGCGTGCTCGAGATCGGGCAGACGTTCCTTGAGCGCGTAATATTCCTCGCGCGCCATCTCCGCCATTTCCGCGTCGCCGCCCTCCATCATCTCGGCGAGATCGTCCAGCTCCTGGCGCGCCGACTTCAGCTCGTTGGCCTTCTCGGCCACCGGCTTGAGCTCGGCGTGCTCCTTGGACAGCTTGACGATCTCGTCCGGGTCGGCCGCGGCGCCAAGGCGCGCCTCGACCTGGTCGAACCGGTCGATCACTTGGGAGAGTCTGGCTTCAGGTGCGTGCATGGCGTTCGGTTAGCACCAAGCGCCGCCGATGAAAATCCTGTCGGGCTGTTGCCGGGTCAGAACGCCACCAGCAAATTGCGCACGGTCATCACGATCAGAACAAGACCCGAGGCGATGAAGACGAGGAAACGGACGGGCACGTAATTCCACAATGCCTGGATCAGCGAGTGCAGAATGCGCAGAGCGACATAGCCCCAGGCGAGCATGATGTTGAGACCGTCGGCCACGCCCACGAGATGGGAATAGAGCACCAGTGCGTAGAAGATGACCGGCTGTTCGTGAAGGTGATTGAAATTGTCCGCGATCCGCCGCACTTCGATGGGCAGGACGTCGAGCTCGCGCTTCTCTTTCAGCTTTCCCGGATTGAGTCCGGCCTTCTGCATGGCCGGGATGCGCGTGGCATACATCCAGACGAACATCACAAGGGTCCAGGCGATCAGGACCAGCATCGGCGTCATGATGGATTGGAACACGGCTCAGTCTCCCCGAAACAATTTCGCCGGAGGTTAGAGCGCTTCGCGCGGAAAAAGCGAGCAAATTTCCCGGATCGGGGGGATGCGGCAAACGGGGATCAGGTCTGTCCGGTCTTCAGCCGCACATCGGCCGCCGGCGCCTGGTAGGCCTCGAAGGCGGCGATCAGCGTGTCGACGCGATCCGAGACGATCAGCGAGCGGCGGTGATCGTCCTGCAGGAAACCCTGCTGGGTCATGCCGTCGAGAAAGGCGACGAGGTGATCGTAATAGCCATGCACATTGAGCAGACCGACGGGATGCCGGTGCTGACCCAGCTGCGACCAGGTCCAGATCTCGAACAATTCCTCCATCGTCCCGATCCCGCCGGGCAGGGCGATGAAGGCGTCGGAAAGATCGACCATTTTCGCCTTTCGCTCATGCATCGATTGCACGACGAAAAGCTCGGACAGCGCCATGTGAGCGATTTCCTTGAGGGCGAGGAATTCGGGGATCACGCCGATCACACGCCCGCCCGCGGCCAGGGCCGAGTCCGCCGCCTGCCCCATCAGCCCGACCTGGCCGCCGCCATAGACGAGCTGGATATCCCGTTCCGCCAAGGCGATTCCGACCTCGTGCGCCGCCGCCCGGTAAGCCGGGTTGCGGCCCTCATTGGAGCCGCAATAGACACAGATGGATTTCATCGGCTTGCCTCCCGGCCCAGGACTTCCAGGGCATCGACGATAGACTGAAGCGGCGCCTCGAGCGCGCGTTCGCCGACTGTGAGCTCCAGCGCCGGCACCGGATCGTGCTCGAAATGCCAGAAGCGATTGCCCAGCCAGACGCCCGTCGCCTCTGCCGCCGCATCCCGTGCCCGCTCGGCGGTGGCGCGATCGCAGGGCAGGCGAACATGCATCTGGTTGGTGTGCGGCGGATTCGGCGTCACCGTGAGGCCGTCCATATCGTCCACCGCAGCCGCGATCGCCCTGGCGCGAGCCACGAAGTCCGGCATCTGCGCCAGCCGCGTGTCGAGCAGGCGCAGCGCATCGGGCACCATGGGCCAGGCCGAGACGAGATTGCCACCCAGCCGCCCGCGCCAGATGCGCGCCTGCTCCACGACTTCTGCATCACCGGCGAGGACGGCCCCGCCGCTGGCCCCGATATCCTTGTAGAAGGAGACATAGACCGTATCGAACCCGTCGGCGATCTCGGCCAGGCTGCGGCCGTCATAGAAGGTCCGCGCCGCCCAGAGACGTGCGCCGTCCATATGCAGCTTCACGCCCAGTTCGCGGGCGCGCGCCTTGATGGCGACCAGCACCTCCCAGTCCGGCAGCGCCCCGCCATTATGGCGCTGGCCCAGCTCCACGAAGGCACAGGCCGCCGGTTCGAGATCGTCGGCGGTCAGGGTTTCGTGCCAGTCGCCGTAAAGACGCGCCTCGAGCCCGTGGGCATGGCGATAGCCGTGATGCTCGTGCAGTTCGAGATGCGAGGTCGGGTGAAGCAATATGTCCTTGCGGCCCGTAGCCTCGGCATGGATACGCGCGGCGACACCCTGGGCCAGGGTCCCCGTGGCGCACCACATAGCATCCTGTTTTCCCAGCAGCTCGGCGACTTGCGCCTCGAGGTCCACGACGGAGGGGCCGGCCAGATAGGCTTCGGGCCCGTAGCCTTCGGCCTCCATGAAATCGGCGACGGCGCGCAGATGCGCCGCCGGGTTATTGTCGCCATGAAGGGGAAAGGAGAGGTCGATATCGCAGCGCGACTTGAGACCCGCCTCCATCATTTCGCCTCCGGCAGGAGCGCCGCCTCCACCGCCGGTGTCCAGCCGACATGGATCACAGCGCCCTGTTCGATCACCGGCCGCTTGATCAGCGTCGGATTGGCGATGAGGAGGCCGGCCGGATCTTCGGACGCGACGCTCTTGTCCGCCTCGGACAGGTTCCGCCAGGTCGTGGAGCGGCGGTTGACCAGCGCGCCCTCACCGACCGCTTCGAGCCAGGCGGGAACCTTGGCGACCCGGTCTGCCTCCTCGCGGATGTCCACGAATCTGTGAGCGACCCCGCTCCCCTCCAGCGCCTTCAGAGCTTTCTTGCAGGTGTCGCAATTCTTCAGGCCGTAAACTGTCAGGGTCATGGAGTTATCCGCTCGGAGTTGCTCGTGAGGAAGAGAGCTAGTGTCCCGAGGCAAGCCCGGTCAAGCCACTCCCTTCCAGAATGCCAGCCGGATCGTCCAGAGCAATCAGCGCATCCAGTGCAGCGGCCTTGTCGGCGGCATTGTCGTAATAGGCCTGGGCGATCTGGCGTCCGATCCAGTAGCCGGCCTCGTAATACCAGCCCTCCGGGGCATTGCCGTAATTGCCCAGCCAGCGTCCGGCCGCTGCCGCCGCCTCGTCGGAAAAGGGATTACCGGCCGCATTGCTGTCATAGCCCGCCCGGATGATCTCGCGGTCCTCGGCGAACCGGGCCCAGAGCATGTCCGCATTTTCGCGCGCCCAGGCGTCGCGTTCCGCCCAGGGCACCTCGCCGGTGACCTGCGCCGCGATGAAGTCAGGCACGCCTTCGGCGAGACTGGCAACAAGTAGCGGGTCCGCGCCCATCAGCGAGTCTTCCGGTCGCGTCTGGAAAGTGTGCACCGTCTCATGCGCAAAGAACATGCGGAAGGCCTGGCGGATCTCGTCCTCGCTCTCCTTGACCGCGCAGATCACTTCCAGCCCGAGCACCTGGGCGCCCGGCCCCGCCGTGCCGCCGGAATTGCCGGCCCCGAAGAGGACATGGATTTCCGGAAGTTCCTGGTCAGGCAGCAAGGCGTGCATGTTTGCATAAATCGTCCGCAATTCCGGCGTCATCGTTTCCGCGATGGGCAGGCAGACATCGATCGCCCGGCGATAGAGGCCCGGATTGGCGGCAATACGGGCCGCGAGATTGTCGGCGTTCTGGATCCGGTTCGGCGTGAAAATCTCGACGGCGTTCGAGCCCGGATCGAGATAGCCGGCCTGCAACGCCTCGGCGCTCGGAGCGCCCTCGGCGGCCTCGAAAACCGAAATGAAGCGATAGGCATCGCCGGTTTCCACCGTAGCGGAAGACGGATCGACACCTTGCGCCAGAGACGGCGCGGTCAGCCCGGCTGCCATAGCAAGCGCGGTGAGAGAGTATTTCATCGAAACAGAATTCCTTGATCAACGCCCCCGGCGTTAAGCGAGGAATACCAGAGCCTTTGCCGGCTGCCACCGGGACAGACAGTGCGAGCGTCCCCGGTCAGTGAAAGCGGGGGCCGTGAGGCCGCTTGCTACTCGGCCGCTTCCGTGTCGCTCTCGCGCTCCGCGCGCAATGCCTCCGCCCGCGCTTCGACCATTTCAACGATATGCTCGATCATCGCCTCGTTGGAGACGTTGTGATCCGGCTTGCCGGACACATACATCTTGCCGCGACCGGCGCCGCCGCCGGTGAAGCCCATATCGGTCATCAGCGCTTCGCCCGGGCCGTTGACCACGCAGCCGATGATGGACAGCGAGATCGGTTCGGAAATATGCGCCAGGCGCTGTTCCAGCGTCTCGACGGTCTTGATCACGTCGAAGCCCTGACGGGCGCAGGACGGGCAGGCGATGATGTTGACGCCGCGCGTCCTCAAGCCGAGCGATTTGAGGATGTCGAAGCCGACGCGGACCTCCTCCTCCGGCTCAGCGGACAGCGAAACGCGGATCGTGTCGCCGATTCCGGCCCAGAGCAGGGAACCGATCCCGATCGAGGATTTCACCGTGCCGATGCGCTGGCCGCCCGCTTCGGTGACGCCGAGATGGAGCGGAGCATCGGTCGCTTCGGAAAGGGCCTGATAGGCGGCCGCCGTCAGGAAGGGGTCGGAGGCCTTCACGGAAATCTTGTATTCGCGGAAATCCAGCTCCTCGAGGATGCGGGCATGGTCCAGCGCGCTCTCGACCATCGCTTCGGGACAGGGCTCGCCGTATTTCTCCAGCAAGTGCCGCTCGAGCGAGCCGGCATTGACGCCGATACGGATGGCGCAACCGTGATCCCGGGCGGCGGAGACGACCTCCTTCACCCGGTCCATCGAGCCGATATTGCCCGGATTGATGCGCAGGCAGGCCGCGCCCGCCTCGGCGGCTTCGATGCCGCGCTTGTAGTGGAAATGGATATCCGCGATCAGCGGAACCGTCGCCGCTTTCGCGATCGTCCTGAAGGCGGCCGTGGAATCCTCGTCGGGGCAGGATACCCGGACCAGATCCGCCCCTGCCTCTTCGCAGCGGCGGATCTGGTCGATCGTGGCCGCCGCGTCCGCCGTGGGCGTATTGGTCATGGTCTGGACGCTGATCGGCGCATCGCCGCCGACCTCGAGTCCGCCGATCCGGATAGTCCGGCTCGGGCGTCGCTCGATCATGCGCCAGGGGCGCACACTGCGGGGATCCTTGTCGGATGAGGTCATAGGGTGGCTCCATGGCGGCGCGCACAAGCCGCGCCGCATCGCACATTCCCCCTGCATATAACGTGTCGCCCGCGCGGTTTCGACCGGTCAGGGCATAATCAGCGGAATTGCCGCAGATCGGGTTCAGCGCGGCTGGTTTTCCGCCACCGTGGCCGGCTCAGGCAGGACAGGCAGGTTCTCGACCACCATGCCCGGCTCGCCAAGCGGTCCGATCACCTCGCCGTCGCGCACGAGTATGATGGCGCCCGCATCTTCCGCCGAAACCGTCAGGCCCGGCTCGAGGGCGCGATAGGTCTCGCCCGGCAGTACGTCGCGGGAGAACAGGATACGTCCGGAAGCATCACGGACTTCCATCCAGGTCGGTGCTTCGGCGCGCATGACCACATCGCCGATCCCGGCCGGATCGGCGCCGATGGGAAGATCGCTCCAGATCGCATCGACCGAGGCCGGCGACCGCGCGTCGAAATCCGCACGCGCCCATTCCGGCGCCGCATCGGGCGGCGAAGGCAGATTGTTCAGGATCGGATTGCCGGAGGTCTGCTCGGCATACCACCAGGCCACACTGGCCAGGGCGATCAGGATCAGGATAGCCCCGAAGGCGCCGCGCGGCAGCTTGATCGGCTCGCGCGTCTTGGCGGCAGCGGTCGGCTGAGCGCGCCCGGTCTCGGTATCGACCTCGCGCTTGAACTGTTCGACGACGCCCGCCGGTTCCAGGGAGAGGAAGCTGGCATAAGTGCGCAGATAGCCGATGGCATAGGCGCGGGCCGGCAGGCCTCGCGGGTCCATCTCTTCCAGAGCTTCGAGATAATCGGCCCGGATACGGGTGCGTGTGGCGGCCTGTTCGAGAGTCAGATTCAGCTTGCCGCGCGCCTCCCGGAGACGCTCGCCCGCTGTAAGCTGTACATATCCGACGCCGTCACCGGAATAGACGGCATCTACTGGCACGAAACCCGCGCTTGTCGCTTGACCCGACATCACCCTAGCCGCTCTCTCATTGTTATCGAGAGATTAACATCCGTAAGAACGCGAATGAGGGGCATTACCCTTACCGCTTCCTTATAAGATCAAATCCCTCGCCCGTTTTCAATGGCCTCGCGGGGTAATCCGGCATCCTCCCCTGCCTCGAGCAGGAGCGGACGCAGCGTGTCCGCGGGGCTGTGAAGACGGCTCGCAAGCCAGGTGCCAAGCTTGCCGGCATCCAGTCCGGAGACGAGTTTCTTGATCGGGCCGATATTCGAGGCGGCCATGGAAAGACTTTGATAACCAAGGCCGATCAGCACCGCGGCCTCCAGAGGTTTGGCCGCGATCTCGCCGCAAACCGAGACCGGCGTATCGTGCTCGTGGCAGATGTCGCGCACCTTTTTGAGCAGGTCGAGGGCGGACGGGCTGAGCACATCGTACCGATCCGAGACACGTACATTTTCCCGGTCGGCCGCGTAGAAATACTGCATCAGATCGTTCGCGCCGACCGAAACGAAGTCGACCGTATCGATGGAATGCTCCAGCGCCCAGGCCATGCCGGGGGTCTCCAGCATGATGCCCACCTGCACATCGGACGGCATTTCATGGCCGCTACGTTCTGCATGGCGGAGTTCGCGGTCCATCATGTCGCGCGCAGCCCTGACCTCCCAGGGCGCGGAGATCATCGGGAACATGACTTTCAGCGGGCGCCCGGCCGCGGCCAGGATGAGCGCGCGCAGCTGATAGCGCAGCAGGCCCGGGCGATCGAGGCCCATGCGGATCGCCCGCCAGCCCAGGGCCGGGTTCGGCTCTACAGTCGAGGGCGCGAAGGGCGCCACCTTGTCGCCGCCCAGATCGAGCGTGCGGAAGACGACCGGCTTGTCGCCCGAGGCGTCGAGCACGGACTTGTAGACCGTCGCCTGTGCGGAAAGCCGCGGCAGCGTGTCCGAGACCATGAACTGGAACTCGGTCCGGAACAGGCCGACGCCGTCCGCGCCGATCTCGTCCAGCGCCATCATCTCGATCAGCAGGCCGGCATTCATGTGCAGCTCGACCCGCTGGCCGTCCGCCGTCACCGTCGGGCCGCGCAACTCCGCATAGGACATGCGGCGTTCCGACAGGGCCTTGATCCGCGCTTCGTAGGTTTCCACCACGTCCGGCTGCGGTCGGATGTGGAGCAGGCCGAACTCGCCATCTAGAATGACAGGGTCGCCGTTCTCGGCCCGGTCGAGCGCGCCTTCCAGACGGCCGACCAGCGGAATGCCCAGCGCTTTCGCGACGATCGCGGCATGGGAAGAGGCCGAGCCTTCCTCGAGCGCGATGCCGAGCAGCTTCTCACGGTCGAAATCCAGCAGTTCCGCCGGCCCGATATTACGCGCGATCAGGATGGCATCGTCCGGAAGGTTCGCCGCCAGTTTGGCACCACCGTCGAGATGCCTCAGGAGGCGATTGGCCAGATCCTCCAGGTCGTGAAGGCGCTCGCGGAAGGTCGCATCCGCCGCTTTCATGAGCCGGGCCCGGTTTTCGTTACGCACCCGCTCCACGGCCGCCTCGGCCGTCAGGCCTCGGCGCACGGCTTCGCGCAAACGCTCCAGCCATCCCCGGTCATGGGCGAACATGCGATAGGCCTGCAGCACGTCGCGCGTCGGTCCGCCGAAGGGAATGCGGCCACTGTCCAGCATGTCGTCGATGGAGGCCCGCAGGTCTGCAATGGCGACGTCCAGGCGTTCCTCCTCGGAGGCCGGATCGTCGGCGATCAGGCGGGTCGACTCGACATGCGGCTCATGGAGCACGGCGACGCCGCGCGCGACACCGCCGGAAAAGGCGCCGCCCTGGAAACGCTCCGGCCGCGACTGACGCACATCCAGGCCGGCCATTTCCTCGGACTCGACGATATCGCCCGAAGCCACGATCTCGGCGAGCACCATGGCCACGGTCTGCAGCGTCTCGATCTCGTCGTCCGCGACCTGGCGCTCCTGCGCCGTCTGTGCGGTGAGCACGCCGACCATGCGGCCACCGCGAAGAATGGGGACGCCGACAAAGGTGTTGAAGGGTTCCTCGCCGGTCTCCGGCTTGTAAGAGAAGGCCGGATGGTCGCGCGCATCAGAGGTGGCGAGCGGTCGCGCACGGCGCGCCACAAGGCCGACAAGGCCCTCGCCCGGCTGCAGCGAGACGCGGTGCACGGCTTCCGGCTTCAGCCCGTAGGTCGCGCAAAGCTCGAGCGCGCTCGACCGCCGCGACAGATAGATCGAACACACGTCCCAGCCTGCCTCTTCGGCGATCATCGCCGTGAGGTGGTCCAGCCGCGCCTGCGCATTTTCCTGCACGGCCATGAGCTCGCGCATACGCTTGAGCAGGCGGCGGGGATCCCGGAGCGGAGCGTTGTTCATGTCTTCCATGCCTACACCTGATCCAAACCGTACGCCCCGTGCAAGGCCCGCACGGCGCGTTCGACAGAATCATTATCGATCAGCGCCGAGATCTTGATCTCCGACGTGGCCAGCACCTTCACCGCAATTCCCTGCTCGGCGAGCACGCTGAAAAGCGACCGGGCCACATCGGCCCTCTGACGGAGGCCGGCGCCCACGACCGAGACCTTCGCAAGCCCGGTCTCGGACGATACCTCCACCGTCTCCATCTCACGCTCCAGCAGTGCCTGGGCGCGATCCAGATCACGGTGGGCGACGGAAAACTCGATCGTGACGCGTCCCGGCGTGCGCCCGTGCGCCTGAACGATCATGTCGACACCGACCTCGGCCTCGGCGAGCAGCGCGAAACAGCGTGCCGCCAGGTCCGACCGGCCCGGTGCTCCGAGCAGGGCGATCCGGGCCTGGTCCCGGGCATAGGCGACGCCCGAAACGATGCGGCGCTCGGCAATATCCTTCTCGGCTACGATATCCGTCCCGCGGCTCTGTCCGGCCGCCTCGAAGGAGGATAGCACACGCATCGGCACGCCCCGCGATTTCGCGAATTCGACCGAGCGCGGCTGCAGCACCTTGGCGCCCTGGGCGGCCAGTTCGAGCATCTCGTCATGGCTGATGGCATCGAGCCGGCCGGCTTCCGGCGCAATGCGCGGATCGGTCGTGTAGACCCCGTCGACATCGGTATAGATATCGCAGCGCGCGCCGAGCGCAGCCGCCAGCGCGGCGGCAGACAGATCGGTGCCGCCCCGCCCCAGCGTACGGATGTCACCCTCCCGGGTGATGCCCTGGAACCCCGCCACGACCGGGATAGTGCCCGCCTCGAGCGCCTCTTCGAGAACGCCGGCATCCATGCCCGCAATCCGCGAGGCGCCGGCGGGTCCGTCCGTGACGACGGGCAATTGCCAGCCCATGAAGGACCGCGCCTCATGGCCGAGTTCGCGTAGCGCCAGCGCCATCAGAGCGGCGGAAACCTGCTCGCCGGCCGACAGGGCGACATCGGCTTCCGCATCGCCGAGCCCGGCGCCCAGTTCGCCGACCAGGCCGAGCAGGCGGTCGGTCTCGCCGGCCATCGCCGAAACCACCACGACCGGCGTCTCGCCAGCCGCCTTCGATGCAGCGACGAGCCCTGCTGCATGCCGGATACGCTCGATCGAGCCGACCGAAGTCCCGCCGAATTTCGCCACGACACGCGTCATCTCACCCTGTCCCTCGCTCTCGCCCCCGCTTCGGTCCGGCGTTCCAATGCCCGACGACTGCTTAAATCGTCGCACCGGGCTCGATAAGGCGCGACGGTGAGGCCATATTGAGGCCAAACAGGGTCGTTGCGCCGGCGGATAACTACGCGGCCAGCGCCCTGCACGCAACGCTTGAACGCAATCGGCGCCCTGTTCGCCTGCGAGGAGAAATTCGATGGCAACCGCCACCGCACCGGAAACCCTGTCGCGTCCCTCAATCGATCCGGAAGAAGTCGAGAAGTTCTCGCGCATCGCCGCAGAGTGGTGGGATCCGGAGAGCAAGTTCAAGCCGCTGCACAAGTTCAACCCGGTCCGGCTCGACTATATCCGCTCGGTGATCTGCGACCATTTCGGTCTGTCGGGAGAGCGTCCCCTTGAAGGCCTGCGCATTCTCGACATCGGCTGCGGCGGCGGCCTCGTCTGCGAGCCTATGGCCCGTCTGGGCGCCAGCATAACCGGCGTCGACGCCTCCGAGGCGAACATCAAGACCGCCAGCGTCCACGCCGAGGAGAACGGGCTCGACATCGATTACCGTCACGGCGTCGCCGAACAATTGCTGGAAGCGGGCGAGCCGCCTTTCGATGTGGTCCTGAACCTGGAAGTGATGGAGCACGTCGCCAACCCGCACACTTTCCTCGTCGATTGCGCCAAGCTGGTGAAGCCGGGCGGGCTGATGATCTGCGCGACCATCAACCGGACCTCCAAGGCCTTCGCGCTCGCCATCGTCGGCGCCGAATGGATCATGGGCTGGCTGCCGCGCGGCACGCACCGCTTCCACAAACTCGTCAAGCCGCGCGAGATCCGCGCCGCCCTTCATGCCGGCGGCATGACCACACGCGAGCCCGCCGGCGTCGGCTACAATCCGCTGACCGACCAGTTCTCCATCGATAGCGACACTTCGGTGAACTACATGATGGTGGCGGAAAAACCGGCTTCATAAAACAGGCCCGGACACGCGCAGTCCGGACATATGAAAAACGGGGCGCCGCGGTATGCGGCGCCCCGCTGAAACCGGCCCCTGAGGGCGAGGGGACAGGTCGGGACCGGTCATTCCGGAGCGGGCCGGCTACCAGCTGTGCGAGCCTTCATAGCGCCAGCGGCCGCCGTTATCGCGGCAGGACTCGAACTCGAAAGACTGGAAATCGCCGTCGCGGTCATAGACCTCGGCCCGGGCCCGGGCGCACTCGCGCCCGCCGTCGCGATAGCGGGGCCCCGGGCGGATGACACCGCGGCGGCCACTGTCCGGATTGTGCCAATAGGCCGCCCGGTCGTGGTCGAAGGCATCGTACTGGGCGTAGCTGAACTGGCCGCGGTCGCACTCGGTCCAGCGCCGCCCGACCGAGGCCGACAGGAGGCTGCCGCCGCCAAGATCGACGCCGAGCGACAGACCGCCGCCGCGTGTTTCGCAAGCCCCCCGGTAATACTCGAACCGGTGTTCGTGATAACCGCGCTCGTAATAGCTGTGATGATATTCGTAACGAAGGCGGTGCTGCCGGCGTGACTCATGATGGTCGTGGCCGACGCGAACACCGAGCAAGGTCTGTGCGGACGCACCCTCGCCGCCGGCGAGAACCGGCATGATGGCCAGGACGAGCGTTGGAACAATATGGCGGATCATGATGTCCTCCTTTTCTGCCTGTTCAGAACGACAACGGCCCGGAAGCGGGATTTCTTCCGGGCCGTCCGACTTTTTTTCAGGCGGTGTCGCGCCGCTTCGACTGCAGGCGCAGTGCAAGGGAAAGCGCACTCAGCACCAGGCCCAGCGAGATCAGGAGGACCGACCAGTCCGCCCAGCCCAGTCCGGCTGACACTCGCGTATCCGCATCCGAAACGGTCTGCACGGGGACTGCGCCCGCAGGGCGTCCGGCCGGTGCTGCGGGAGGTATCTGCGGGGCCGGCATGGCGGTCCCGGAGCGACGATCGCTGTACACACGGCGATGGCGGGTGTGGACATGCGTATCATTGTGGCTGACGAACACGGGCGCCGGGGCCGCACCCGAGCGACGCGCGGCGGGCATCTCGACGCGCGCGGCGACCACGGGCGACGCTTCGGCGATGGTTTCAGTCGTCTCACGAACCACCGTTTCGGCATTCGCCTCCACCTGACCGGCAACGGCCAGCGCCGCCCCGGTCTCGCCTGTCAACGCGGTCTCCATCCCGCCCGACACGTCCGCCCCCGTCCCGAGCGCGGCATCCGTTCCGGTTGAGAGACCGGCATCCGGGGCCGCGAGCTGGCTGACTTCGATCGGCGCCGGCGCGGTCGCACCGGCTTCGGCTGCACCGCTCGCGGAGCCGGATGCAGTGGCTTGGGCCTCGGGAGCGGCGATCCGGACAGCGGTTTCGGCGTCGGTCTTCGCCGCCGCCATCGAGCCGGAAGCCGTGTCGGCCATCATGTCCGCTGATGCGTCCATGCGGGTATTCACTGCGGCGGCGGGGCGTTGTGCTGCCTCGGCTTCCGCGCGCGCCGCCCGCCGCGCCTGACGGCGCGCTTCGCGACGCTCCCGGTCGAGCCGCATCTGCTCGATCCGGCTCAACCGTCCGGTGGGCGCCATGACCGGATCGAGTCTCGATGCCGGGTCCAGCGCGACCTCGCCTGTCGTGGATGTCGCGGCGTCGGTCGCCGTCGAAAGCTGCGCTTCAGCCGTACCGGCCACCAGCGCCAGCAGGATTGCCGTCGTCAGAAAGGGCTTCATCGGTCTCTCCCTCTTTGCATCGCAAATCGCGACCATGTGGAGAGAACGCACCGGCGCCGGTTTTTATTCCCCGGACCGGAAAATTTTCTGCAGCCAGGTCACCGCTCGCTTGCGGCAGCGACCGGAATGGCCGCGCCCGCGTCCAGAATGCCCGCGCCATAGACCGGGTCGCGGCCTCGTACGCCCGCATCGCGAAGCCCGCTCATCAGCGCTGCCAGTACCGCCGCCGCTCGTTCGGCATCCGGCGTCGGGTGAAAGCGGGCGAGCCGGGCCGCGACCAGGGGCGCAGCAAAGGAGGTGCCCCGTACCGGTCCGGTCGCCCCGCCCGGCACTGCCACATCTGCCAGCAAGCCGGGCGCGGCGACGTCGACATGCGGTCCACGGCACGCCTCCGGCAGGATGCGATTGCGGCGGCCCAGCCCGGTCACGCCGACAACACCGTCATAGGCCGCGGGGAAAAGCGGCGGTGCCGCCGGTCCGTCATTGCCGACTGCGGCTATGACGATGTGGCCGCGCGCCTGCAGCGTGGCCACGACCTCGCGCAGGAGGAGATTGTCCGGGCCGACAAGGCTGACATTGATGACGCCGACCTCCTCCCGGGCCATCCACGACAGGGCGTCGACCAGCGCGTCGAGCGCACCGCCCGTCGCCTCGCCGCCATAGATGTCGGCCGAATAGATCAGCGGGGCAGGCCCGGCCTCCGCCGGCGCACTCGCAATATCGGCCACCGCCGTACCGTGTGCGGCGGGCACATATCGCTCCTCGACAAAGCCGCGCACCAGGAAGTCCACGCCGCGAAAGGCCGGGTGAGCCGTATCAACCCCCGTATCGACCAGACCGAGGCGTACATATCCGCCCTGTCCAGCGCCCGGCATGCCGCCGGGCTGCCGGCCGGACCCGCTATAGACATGATTGAAGTCATACGTCCCGGCGGGATCGAGAGAGCGCGCGAGCCGGAGCGCGCCGGCCGTGGACAGGCCCAGGGGCACTTCAAGCACGATCAGTTCGCCGCCCAGGCCGACCAGCGGACGCCGCCGGACGATGCCGAAGCCCGCATCGATCACCGTCTCCGGCAAGGGGGCAGCGATTCGCAGCGCCGTGATCTGCCGACGCAGGATGATATCGCCCGCAGGGCTGCGTTCGAGCCGGTCGCGATTTGCCCGCAACAGCCGGTCGAGAGTCTGCTGCCGGGCGTCCTCGATGGCATCGACCGGTTCGTCGAGCCGGTCCCGCAGGCGGTCGGTCAGATCGCGCACCGGGAGGCGGCCCGTATCGGGCAGGTCGACCGGCAATTGGGCCTGACCGGCGGCTGACAGAAGGCAGGCCGACAGAGCCGCAAGCACCACGGTTCGCAGCCGGACGGGATTTCGAGACTGTGGTCTTCGGGCCATTCCGCTTTCCGCCTTTCTCGCGCGCGATATTGCGCTGGATAACAACGCATGGAAGAAACGCTTTCTTCCAGACGTTATCGGATCAGGACATGGCGGCAAGAACGCGGCAGCTGGAAAACGAGATCATCGGCCTGATCCCGCGGCTGCGCCGGTTTGCCCGTTCCCTGTCCCGCAACGAGGCGGACGCCGACGATCTGACCCAGATCGCACTGGAACGCGCGCTCGCCCGACTGGAACAATGGAAGCCCGAAACACGGCTCGACAGCTGGATGTATCGCATCATGCAGAACGCCTGGATCGACGAGACCCGGTCGCGGCAGCGCCGCGGACGGTTTCACGCTCCGCCCGAAGCGGGCGACAATGTGGGCGCGGACGATCCGGGATTCGAACAGACGGTCCGGATGATGTCCGTCGAGGCGGCCATGGAGACGCTGCCGGACGAGCAGCGGCTCGCCGTGGCGCTCGTCCTCGTCGAAGGCCTGTCCTACAAGGAGGCCGCCAGCGTCATGGACGTGCCGATGGGAACGCTGACGAGCCGCCTCGCCAGGGGCCGTCAGGCGCTGGAGGCGATCCTCGCCCCGGCCGCAGGAGAGCAGACGAGATGACGATCGATACCGAAACCCTGATGGCCTATGTCGACGGAGAGCTGGACGATGCGGACGCTGCCCGCATCGCCGATGCGATCGAGTCCGATCCGGACCTCGCCGCACGCGTCGACGCCATGCGCTCGGTCGGCCAGCAATTGCGCGAGACCTTCGACACGGTCTCGCAGGAACCGGTTCCCGACGCCCTGGCCAATCTGGTACGGGCGCGAAGGGGCGCCTCGACCGAGCCGGATACGGGCGATACCGGGGACGACACGGTCGTCGCCTTCGAGCGGCGGCGGCCGGTTCCGGCGCCTGCCGGTGGCGGGCGCTGGATGGCCTATGGGGCAATCGCGGCCAGTCTCGTTCTCGGCCTTCTGATCGGAGGACGTCTGGGTGGCAGCCCGGGCAGTTTCATTCAAATGGAGAGCGGCCGGCCCGTCGCGGCGGGCCAGCTGGCCCGCGCACTGGAGGCGCAGCCATCCGGCGGTCAGTTCGGCGCGACCGGCACCGGGATCCAGCTCACCTTCCGGGACCGCGACGGGCGCTTCTGCCGCAATTTCGTACAGGGCGAGACGGCCGGCCTTGCCTGCCGTACCGAGGGGCAATGGATCGTCGAGATGACGGCCCCGGTCAGGGGAGGCCCGGCGCCGATCGTGCGGACCGCGTCCAGCAGCATGCCGGTCGCCATACTCGACGCCGTCGATGCCCGGATCGAGGGCGAAGCCTTTGCCCCGGAGCGCGAAGCGAGCCTGTTGGAATCCGGCTGGGAAACGCCCGGCGGCTAGTTCAGCTTTTTCGGCGGCGTGGGTGCCAGCACGTCTGGCAGCGGAGTTACCGGAACGCCCTCATCCGCCAGGCTTTGCGTCTCTTCGGGCGTCGCCTCGCCGTAAATCAGCCGCTGCGGCTTTGCGCCGTCATGGATGGCGCGGGCTTCAGTGGCGAAATCCTCGCCGACATAATCGTAATTCTTGCGGATATGAGCGCGGACCTGTGACGCCATCTCGGCCATTTGCCGCTCGGCGGAGGCCTGCTTGCGGCGGGCCGTCGAGACCGCGGGCGCCATCAGAGCCTTGCGCACGGAGACAGAACCGCATTCGGGACATTCCACCAGACCGCGGCGTGCCTGCCCGTCGAAAGCATCCGAGTTGGAGAACCATGCCTCGAAGGCATGGTCGTTCTCGCAGAGAAGCGCGTACTTGATCATTCCGCGGTTCCGGCACCCGGGCCGGCGAGGCCGCGATCATGGGTCAGGGCCGGGATGCGGCGGCGGGCCTCGGCGACCTTGTCCGTGTCGATCACGGCGGTCAGCACGCCGGGTTCGTCATCCTCGATCTGCGCGACCGTTTCGCCCCAGGGCCCGATCACCAGGGAGTGCCCCCAGGTGCGCCGACCGTCCTCATGCAATCCACCCTGGGCCGGTGCGATGACATAGCTTCCGGTCTCGATCGCCCGCGCACGCAACAACACCTCCCAGTGAGCACGCCCCGTGGGGCGCGTGAAGGCCGCCGGCACGGTCAGCACCTCGGCGCCGGCCTGGGCCAGGCGGCGGTAGAGATAGGGAAAGCGAACATCATAGCAAATCGACAGGCCAAGCCGGACGCCCTCAGCCTCTGCCGTGACGAGCCGGTCGCCGGGCCGGTAATTGTCGCTCTCGCGATAGGTTTCGCCCTTGCCCAGACCCACATCGAACATGTGCGCCTTGTCATAGGTCGCCACCAGCGAGCCGTCGGGACCGAAGAGGAAGCTTCGATTGGCGGCGCGATGCTCGTCCACACGGACCGCCATGGAGCCGATCAGCAGGGTAATGCCCAGCTCGCGCGCGAGATCTGCGAAAATGCCGACCGCCGGCTCACGCTCCTGGGGCTGCAAATGCTTTTGCGCCTCTCGGAAATCCTTCTGGACGAGATGCGTGGTCTCCGGCGTCGCCACCAGGCGCGCACCGGTTACCGCCGCTGCGCGGATCAGTTCCGAGGCATCGACGATATTGGCGGCCGGGTCGGTCCCCGACCGCATCTGGACCAGCGCGATATCGAGCTTTGCCATCGGGCCTCCGTCAGGACGCCAGCAGGGCGTCCAGCTTTCCGGCACGTTCCAGTGCCATCATGTCGTCGCAGCCGCCGATATGCATGTCGTCGACGAAAATCTGCGGGAAGGTATTGGCGCCATTGGCGCGCTGGACCATTTCCGCGCGCCTGGCCTGGTCGAAACCGGCATCTATCTCGTTGAACGCTACGCCCTTCTTCTTCAAGAGCGAAACGGCCCGCACGCAAAAACCGCACATCGGGCGAGTATAGATAGTCACGTCAGCCATGAAAAACTCCTTTGGCTCACTAGATAGTGGCGTCGCGCGTGCGGACAACACGGCACAATGTCACAATCCGGACTTCGCGCGCCCCGGCGCGGCGCAGCACGCCCGCGCAGGCCGCGACCGTGGCGCCGGTCGTATAAACATCATCCACCAGAACGACGCTACGTCCCGCAGCAGCCTCGCGATCGGTCACATGGAAAGCGCCGGCCATGTTGCGGCGGCGGGCCCGGACCGCCTTGCCCGCCTGGCTGGGCGTCGGCTTGCGCCGCAAAAGCGTGTCCGTGTCCAGCGGCAGGCCGGCGAGATTCGCAAGCGCCGCACCGAGCAGGGCCGACTGGTTGTAGCGCCGCGCCAGCAGACGGCGCCAGTGAAGCGGCACGGGCATGATCAGGTCGGCACCGTCGAGGCAGTCGCGCCCCGCCATGGCCATCCACCGGGCGAATTGCGCGATCATGTCCCGGCGCCCGCCATGCTTGAAGCCGAGAACGAGCGGACGCGAAGCGTCGTCGTAGAGCAGCGGCGACCGGGCCATATCGAAGCGCGGCGGATCGGCGATGCACGGACCGCAGAGCGCACCCGATTGCGAGCCGGTTCCCCCCGGATAGGGAAAGGGCAGGCCGCATTGCCGGCACACCGGATCATCCAGGAAAGTCAGTCCCTGCCAGCTCTCCGGCGCCAGCCGCCCGCTGATGTCGACGGGCTCGCCGGAGACCGGGCAGACCGGGGGCCAGACGGCGTCCGCGAGCCATCGGGCCGCCCGCCCGAAAACCGGACTCCGGCCGGCGAGTTCAGCAAGAGACCTTTTTTTCCGCTCCCGCGCGGGGCATATCCGCGTCATGGCCGACGACACTCCTCCGCTCCTCTTCGACCGGCGCCTGCTGCGCGCGCGCCGCAATCGCGCTGCAGGCAAGATTGCCGAATACAACTTTTTAGCGCAACGCGCTTTCGAGGACATCTGCGATCGCGTGGAGAGCGTGACGCGGGATTTCGAGCGCACGGCCATTATCGGCGGCGGGCCCGGCCTAGCCGCGCAGATCGCCGGACGCCCGGCCAACTCCAAGGCGGGACACATCATCCAGACCGATCTCGCAGCTTCGGTCGCCGCCAGCCTCGACGTGCCCGCCGCCGTGATCGACGAGGAAGCCCTGCCCTTCGCCAGCGAAAGCCTGGATCTGGTACTGGCGCCCTGGGGCCTGCACTGGACCAACGACCTGCCGGGCGTGCTCGTTCAGATCAATCACGCCCTCAAGCCCGACGGCTTCTTCGCCTGCGCCCTGCCCGGCGGAGCGAGCCTGACGGAGTTGCGCCAGAGCCTGCTGGCGGCGGAAAGCGAGTTGAGCGGCGGTGCCAGCGCGCGGGTATCCCCCTTTGCCGGCACGTTCGACATGGCGGCCCTGCTGCAGCGCGCGGGCTTCGCCATGCCGGTGGCCGATATCGACCGGGTCACGGTGCGCTACGACACGATGTTCGACCTGATGCGGGATCTGCGGGGTATGGGCGAGACCTCGGTACTTGCGGAGCGCCCGCGAACGCCAGCGACGCGCCGGCTCCTGGTCCGTGCGGCGGAGATCTATGCGGAGCGCTTTTCCGATGAGGATGGCCGCGTCAGGGCCAGTTTCGAGATCGTGCATGCCGCCGGCTGGGCGCCGCATCCGGATCAGCCCAAGCCGAAACGCCCCGGGTCGGCCACGCATCGTCTGGCCGACGCCCTGGGCGTCAAGGAACAGTCTCTCGGAGAAAAAGCGGGCCGGTAAAGCCCGCTGCGAGCGTGGCTAGAAAGCCGACCCGGCATTGTTGAAGGCCCCGATCAGGGCCGGTCCGACCGCGGTCAGCCCGACAATGATCGCCAGAGCGATCAGGGCCGTGATCAACCCGTATTCGATCGCGGTCGCGCCGCGCGTGTCATTCCAGAACTTGATCAGCGTCTTCATAACCGGTCTCTCAGTTCCGCCGCGAGGGGGCGATCGGCGGCCGGCATCGGATAATCCGTCAGCCGTTCCTTTCGCACCCAGGCGATCTCCTGGCCTTCTGTCGGATGGGGAAAGCCGTCCCATGTCCGGCACAGGAAGAAGGGCATGACGATGTGGAAGTCGTCATACGCGTGAGAGACGAAAGCGAAGGGATGGAGACACCGCTCGCACGGCTCGACCGTCAATTCCTCGCGCAGCTCACGCACCACTGCCTGTTCCGGCGTCTCCCCCGGCTCGATCTTCCCGCCGGGGAATTCCCAGAGCCCGGCCATTGCCTTTCCCTCGGGACGCTTGGCGATGAGAATGCGGCCATCCACATCCAGCAAGGCACAGGCGGCGACGTAAAGCACCGGCTTGGGGCTACCAACAGACATGATGGCCGAACTCCCTTAAAGACAGATGGAGAAACGCGGTTAAGCGCCACTAACCCGGATCGGCGACATTGTCTGCGTCCGGCTGCTGTGCGGAACCGTCCTCCACAGCCTCTTCGGACGCTCCGGCCGCTGAGGGATCGACCGTCAGCGGCAGGTCGGGGCGTTCGATTTCCGCCTCGCTACGCAATTCGTCCACCAGGGCTTCGAGCTGATCGAAGGTATAGAAGCGGATGATGTTGGGTCGCAGCACCTCGAGCGAGGGCGGCGGCTGGCGGCGACGGTCGACGACCATGAGAAGATGCCAGCCGAACTCGGTACGGAAGGGCTCGGATATCTCGCCTTCCGCCGTGTTGAAGGCCACCGCGCCGAAGGCGGGCAGAATGCCGTCCCGCGTGAAATAACCCAGATCCCCGCCCTCGAGCCGCGTCGCGCGGTCTTCGCTCATCGCCACGGCGAGCTCGGCGAAATCCCGTCCCTCGTCGAGCAATTGCTTGATCGAGTCGGCCTGGGCCTCGGTCTCCACGAGGATATGGCGCGCCCGGACTTCCTCGCCCAGCGGGATAAGACGTATCTGCTCTTCATAGATGCGCTGGATGCGTTCGTCCGTCACCGCATCGGCGAGCGCGGTCTCCACCAGGACATTGCCGAGAATACGCTCCTCGGCGAGCGCGAGGCGCCGGCGCGCTTCCTCCGAGCGATGCAGGCCCCGGCGGCGGGCTTCCAGCGCAAGCAGGCGCTGGTCGATCAATTCTTCCAGCACGCGGTCGAATGTCTCGCTTCCGGGCTCGGGCGGTGTCACTTCCTCGCCGTCGGCCTGGGCAAGCGCCTCCCGTTCCACGTCAGACCGGCGGATGACCGTGCCGTCGACACGCGCAACCACCGGGTCGAGTTCGTCCGGCGAAATGGCCGGTTCGGCCGGCGCGAAATCCTCGGCCGTACGGCGCGGCTCGGGGCCGCAAGCGGTCAGCGCCGCCACAAGAAGCAGTCCGACTGAAAAACGCAAAAAGCCCACGCCTGTCTTCCTTTGCGGCCATTTGTCGTCGGCGCGCTGCCGCGCCGCTTGATTGACACGTACCAGCCCCATCCTTAAGTCACCATGACGTTTCAAAGCAATGTCGGCGTCCTCGGCGGTCGGGACGATCCTCGAACGCCGGCAGTCGGCTTGTCATAGTTCGCCAATACGCCGTAGTTCGCAAAGCCAGAGCACATGCTGTCCATAGCCCGCAAGATCTTCGGAACCGAGAATGACCGTAAAATCCGCCGCCTGCGGCCCACGGTCGAAAAGATCAACGCGCTGGAGCCGGAGTTCGAAGCACTCTCCGACGACGCCCTGAAAGCCAAGACGGCGGAATTCAGGGAGCGGATCGAGAAGGGCGAGAAGCTCGACAATCTCCTGCCGGAAGCCTTCGCCGCCGTACGCGAAGCGGCCAAGCGCGCGCTCGGCCTGCGCCCCTACGACGTACAGATGCTCGGCGGGATCGTGCTGCATGAAGGCTCGATCGCCGAAATGAAGACCGGCGAAGGCAAGACGCTTGTCGCCACCCTGCCCGTCTATCTCAACGCGCTTCCCGGCAAGGGCGTGCACGTCGTCACCGTGAACGACTATCTCGCTACGCGCGACGCCGAATGGATGGGCAAGGTCTATGCCCAGCTCGGCATGACCACGGGCGTGATCTCTCACGGCAAGTCCGACGAGGAACGCCGCGAGGCCTATGCCTGCGACATCACCTACGCGACCAATAACGAGCTCGGCTTCGACTATCTTCGCGACAACATGAAGTATTCGACCGAGGAGATGGTGCAGCGCGGCCACGCCTTCGCCATCGTCGACGAGGTCGACTCCATCCTGATCGACGAAGCCCGCACGCCGCTGATCATTTCCGGCCGGACCGAAGACCGGACCGAGTTCTACAAGACGATCGACGCCCTCATCCCGCTGCTGGACGAGGACTGCTACGAAATCGACGAAAAGTCGCGCTCCATTCTCCTCACCGAAGAGGGTAATGAGGAAATCGAGCGTCTCCTGAAGGAACGCGACCTTCTGAAGGAAGGCGATCTCTACGACGTCGAGAACGTGGCCGTCGTCCACCACGTCAACCAGGCGCTCAAGGCGCACAAGGTCTTCGTCAAGGACAAGGACTACATACTCAAGGACGGTGCCGTCGTCCTGATCGACGAATTTACCGGCCGCATGACGCCGGGCCGACGCCTCTCCGACGGCCTGCATCAGGCGATCGAGGCCAAGGAAGGCGTGGACATCCAGCCGGAAAACCAGACGCTGGCCTCCGTCACCTTCCAGAATTATTTCCGCCTCTACGGCAAGCTGGCCGGCATGACCGGTACGGCGCTGACCGAGGCCGACGAATTCCATTCGATCTACAAGCTCGGCGTGGTCGAAGTCCCGACCAACAAGCCGATCGCCCGGATCGACGAGGAAGACGAAGTCTACCGGACCCTTGCCGAGAAATACGCCGCCATCATCGACGAGATCGTCGATTGCCAGAAGCGCGGCCAACCGGTCCTCGTCGGCACGGCCTCGATCGAGAAGTCCGAGATTCTCGACCGGCTGATGACCGACAAGAAGATGTTCCGCGAAATGCTGGGACATCTCTATCCGAAGGACGATGCCACGAAGGCCGAGTTCGAGAAGAAAGCCCGCCCGGTCGACCATACGCTCAAGGAAATGCTCGCCATGCTGCCGCTGGACCACAAGGTCCTCAATGCGCGCTATCACGAGCAGGAAGCCTTCATCGTCGCCCAGGCCGGCGTGCCGGGCGCCGTGACGATCGCCACCAACATGGCCGGTCGCGGTACAGACATCCAGCTCGGCGGCAATGTCGAGATGCGTCTGGAAGAGTGGAAGAAGGCACAGGAAGAAGCCGGCAAGACGCCGACCGAAACCGAAATTGCCAGGGAACTCGAGGCCATCAAGGCCGACGTCGCCGAGAAGAAGCAAAAGGCGCTCGACGCCGGCGGCCTCTACGTGCTGGCCACCGAACGCCATGAAAGCCGCCGGATCGACAACCAGCTGCGCGGCCGGACGGGCCGCCAGGGCGATCCGGGCCGCTCGAAATTCTTCATCTCCGTCCAGGACGACCTGCTGCGCATTTTCGCGCCGGAGCGTCTGGACGGCATCATGCGCACGCTCGGCATGAAAGAGGGCGAGGCCATCCAGCATCCCTGGATGTCCAAGGCCCTGGAAACCTCCCAGCGCAAGGTCGAGCAGCGCAATTTCGATATCCGCAAGAACGTCCTCAAATACGACGACGTCATGAACGACCAGCGCAAGGCCGTGTTCGAGCAGCGCATCGAATTCATGACCGCCGACGATGTCGCCGATGTCATAAAGGATATGCGCCATACGTCTGCGGAAGATCTCGTGGAAGAGCATATTCCGCCGAAAGCCTATGCCGACCAGTGGGACAGCGAAGGTCTGGAGACCGAGCTCAAACTGCAATTCGGCCTCGATCTGCCGGTCCGCGAGTGGGCTGCGGAAGAGGGGATCGCCAACGAGGAAATTCTCGAACGCGTGCTGGAAGCTGCCGATCGTGCTTATGCGGAAAAAGCCGCCAATGCCGGCCCCGAGCTGATGCGCCGCATCGAGAAGTCGATCCTGCTCCAGGCCATCGACATCAACTGGCGCGAGCACCTGCAGAACCTGGAAGCCATGCGCTCCATGATCGGCCTGCGCTCCTACGCCCAGCGCAACCCGCTCAACGAGTACAAGACCGAGGCCTTCACCCTGTTCGAGCGCATGATGGACAATCTGCGCGGCGAAGTGACCAAACAGCTCATGCTGCTGCGCTTCGAGCGGGCGCCGGCACCGCCCAAGGCGCCGGAAGACGTCAAGGCGACGCATATCGATCCGCGCACGGGCCGCAACGAGATGGACGAGCCGGGCTCCGGTCCGGTCGCGCCGCGCGTCGCGCCGACCCAGCGCCGGGTCTCGACACCGGTCGATCCGTCGAAGCCGGAGACCTGGGGCCGTGTCGCCCGCAATGCGCCCTGCCCCTGCGGGTCCGGCAAGAAATACAAGCAGTGCCACGGCGCGATCGGCGCCCAGAACGCCTGATGAGCATGGTGCGTCTTCGCCCTGCCCGCCCGGGCGAGGAGGAGACGCTCTCCCGGCTCTGCCTGAAATCCAAGGCCTATTGGGGTTATGACGCCGCCTTCATGGCGGCCGTCTCCCCCTATCTGAAAGTCACTCCGGAAGCCGTCGCCGCAGGTCATACGACCGTGGCCGAAGACGCGGACGGTACGCTGCTCGGCGTCTGCCAGATCGACCCGGACGGACATAGCGGAACGCTGGACCTGCTCTTCATTTCACCGGAGGCGATCGGAAAAGGCGTGGGGCGCGACCTCTACGAACATGCCAAGGCCCAGCTGCGCGCCCTCGGCCACACGGTCATGACCATCCTGTCCGATCCCTATGCGGAACCGGCCTACATCCATATGGGCGCACGCCGCGTCAGCATGCGTCCATCGGACGTCTTCAAGGGGCGGGAACTGCCCTGGCTGGAAGCGGTGCTCTAGCTAGGCGCCAGGCAGCGTCCTGCCGATCGCCAGGAAGCGCTCGCGGCGCTGCTTGCGCAGATCCGCTGCGGACATGCCATCCATCTGGTTGAGATGGGATTCGATGGCATTGCCGACAGCCCGCATCGTTTCCTGGGCATGCCGGTGGGCGCCGCCGATCGGCTCGTCGATCACCTGATCCACGATTTTCATCTCGAGCAGGTCCGGCGCGGTGATCTTCATGGCACCGGCCGCATCCTTGGACCGGGCACTGTCTTTCCAGAGAATGGAGGCGCAGCCTTCCGGCGAAATCACCGAATAGATCGAGTGTTCCAGCATCATCACGACATTGGCCGAGGCCAGTGCCACGGCACCGCCGGAGCCGCCCTCGCCCGTGATCGTCGAGATCAGCGGCGTACCCAGCGTCAGGCAGCGCTCGGTCGAGCGGGCAATGGCTTCGGACTGGCCGCGCTCCTCGGCGCCGAGGCCGGGATAGGCACCCGCCGTATCGACGAAGGTCAGGACCGGCAGGTCGAACTTCTCGGCCAGATCCATCAGCCGGATCGCCTTGCGATAGCCTTCCGGGCGGGCCATCCCGAAATTGTGCTTCAGACGGCTTTCCGTGTCGTGACCCTTCTCATGGCCGATCACGACCACGGAGCGGCCGCGAAAACGGCCCAGCCCGCCAACGATCGCGGCGTCTTCGGAGAAGCGGCGATCGCCGCACATCTCTTCGAAATCCTCGATCAGCGCCTTGCGGTAATCACGGAAATGCGGCCGTTCCGGATGACGGGCGACCTGGGTCTTCCGCCAGGGGTCGAGCTTGGAATAGAGCGAAGCGAGCTGTTCGGACGCCTTCTGACGCAGGCGCGCCGTCTCCTCGGCGGTATCCGGCGCATCATCGCCGGTCCGGCCGGAGAGCGTCTCCAGCTCTTCGATCTTGGCTTCCAGTTCGGCCAGGGGCCGCTCGAAATCGAGATAGGTACGTGTGGGGTCGGACATGCCTTGCCAACGCCTTTGAACGCAAAAAGAGCGGGCAAACTAACGAGCCCTGCGCACGGGAACAAGCCTCAACAGCCGTCCTTACGCACACGTCAACCGCGCCTCAGACGTCATCCTTTCGTGCCAATGGATGTGCGGTTTCGACCAGCGTTTTCAAACGCTCATCAAGAACGTGCGTATAAATCTGGGTGGTGGACACATCGGCATGACCGAGCAGCGTCTGCACCGAACGCAGATCGGCGCCGTGGGCAAGGAGATGCGTCGCGAAGGCGTGCCGCAAGACGTGCGGCGAAACCTTGCCCGGGTCCATCCCCGCTGCGACGGCGAGATCGGAGAGTATCTGCGCGAAACGCTCACGGGTAAGATGACCCGACTTTGCCGTGCGGGACGGAAAGAGAAAACGCTGTGCCTTGCCGGCACGCACCTTGTCGGCGGGCAGGTGCGCCTCTCGGACAGCCTTGTAGGCCGCGACCGCGTCCAAGGCATTCTCGGTCAGCGGAACCAGCCGCTCGCGCCCGCCCTTGCCGGTCACATGAATGCAGCGCTCCGCTCGCACGAAGGCGTTGAGCGGCAGGGTCACCAGTTCGCTGACGCGAAGCCCGCCCGCATAGAGGACTTCCAGCAGTGCGCGTGTACGGATGCCGGCCGGACCGGGCAATCGAGCGGCGGCGTCGAACAGCGCGTCCACATCAGCTTCGGACAGGACTTTCGGGAGAGGCCGTCCCTTGCGCGGCGCCTTGAGCGGCGTCGCGGGATCGTCGGCGCGGCGGCCGTCCGACAGCAGGAAGCGATAGAAGCGTTTCATCGCGGATAACCTGCGTGCAGCTGTCGATGCAGCGAGGCCGTCGCGCGCGAACCCGGAAAGTACAGCTTCCAGATCCGGCGTCGCGGCCCTGGCAAGCGATGATCCCCGGGCTGCGAGCCGGGCCGCGACATCATCCAGATCGCGCCGATAGGCATCGAGCGTATTGCGTGCGGCACCCCGCTCGGCCGCCATCATGTCGAGGAAGAGCGCGATCTCCCGGCTGTCGCTCACATCGCCCTCTCGACCACACGCTCGGTCAGGATAGCGAGCGCATGGCGGCGCAGGCCGACCGCGTCGAGCGCGTCGATTGCACGAGCGAACAGATCCGGCGACGAGGCGAAACGCTCGTCATTGAGGATCGCCACCGCCAGAAGCGCCGCTTCACCGCGAGCGCCGGCACGAGCGGCCAGATCCATCGCCGAAGCCAGAGGTGTGGCGGCCATGTCTTCCTGTGCCAGCAGGGCTGTGCGGAGCGAGGTGGGTGCGGGCACGCCCAGCCGGTCCAGTGCCAGGCGGTCCGCCAGCACATCGGCACCCTGGCTTTCGTCCCAGGCAGCGATGACGGCATCGAAACCGCCGCCTCTCATGCGGTCCGAAGCGATGGCGAGCGCGAGATCCAGCGCCACCATGCGGCGCGGACTCGGCGGCTCCCAAGCCGGCGCGGACGGTTCGACCGGGTCGGGCACGACCGGCGTGGCCAGCCCCTCCGGCGTTTCCACGACGGCGACGGGTTGCGGTTCCGGCTTGGGCGGACCGTCGATGAGCGCATTGCGCCAGCGCTCGGCCAGGGACAGATTGCCGGTAACCAGAGCGGCCATGGCCAGCTCGTATCCATGATCCAGCGTCGCAGCGCTGACCGGCACGCTGCCGATTTCGCGGCCATATTCGCGGGCCGTCTCGATAAAGGCACCGGCCTCGGCGGCATCGGCGAGCATCAGCCCCAGCGCCACACCGGCGATATCGCGATCCATGGACTGGGCCGACAGGGCACGCAGGAATTCGCCGCGCGTCTCGCCCTCCGCCGCACGGGCCTCCTCCAGCATCGCGGCGGGTTCGGTCACAGCGGCCGCCGGGACCTGCTGCCCATCGGCAATATGGCGTTTCAGCCAGGCCGGCCCCTGCCCGTCGAACGCGCCGTCTGCCGCCAGGTCCGGCGCGACGGTCCGCACCATGCCCCAGTCGAGCCCGCTGTCCGCCGTGACGTCACCGGTGGCGGGTACCTGCCCGAGCGTGATGGCGTAAAGGAGAGCATCGTAATCGGCATCGGCGCCCTGGCCCCGGGCCAGCTCGGCGGTCAGTTCCGCAGCGGCATCCTGCCCTTCCAGAGCCAGGCAGAAGGCACGTGCGCGGAGCCAGAAGGCTTCATCGCGCCCCACCATCATCGCATTGGCGGTCTGGCAAGCCCGCTCGTCCTCGCCGATCGCAAAGCCGAGTTCAGCATGCAGGGCACCGAGCGCGTTCATGTTGTAGAGGCGCGGGGTCCGGTCGAGCAGGTCGAAGGCGTCATAAGGGCCGGCTGCGGCAAGCAGGCGTTCCGCCCGCAGCGTAGCGAGCGCGTCGTCGCCACGGCCGCCGGCAGGCGGCTGACCGCCCGACATCAGGACCTGGCGTGCCAGATCGGCGAGCGCCGGGCTGTCATAGGATCCGCTGTCCGGGTCGGGCAGCGCGCGCAGCGCGGCCGCAGCGGTATCGCGTCCGGAACGCTGCCAGATGACATTGCCCAGGGCGGCTCCGCCCAGATTGACCTCCAGCGGGTCGAGCGCGTCGAGCTGCTCGACCTCGATCGGGTCTTGCGCCAGGGCCGCACCAGACGTGTCCGGTCCGGCCAGTGCCGCGACGAGAACCGCGGTCAGCCCGCTAGCGCGGGAAATCGTCTTCCAGCTGGACACTCACACTCTCCCGGGTCGGTTCCAGGCCATTGGCGATGAGAACCAGGGCCCCGAACCCGACTGCGACCAGCGCACCGAGCGCCACCACTCCGAACAGGAAACCCCGCATAAACACCGCTCCATGGCCATTTCGCGCACGCGACTGGACTGCGTGCCATATCCGCGACGAGCCTAACGGCGATTGCGGCGATTTCCAGACCGTTTATACCGCTAGACATGAGCCATGCAGTGAAACCGGATCGCTCCATCGTGCTGATAGGCCTGATGGGGGTGGGCAAATCGACGATCGGGCGGCGCCTCGCGCGCGCCCTCGACATGCCGTTCCGGGATTCCGACGAAGAGATCGAGGCCGCGGCCGGGCGCAGCGTCAGCGAGATATTTTCCGATTTCGGCGAGCCGGCTTTCCGCGATGGCGAGCGCAAGGTTATTGCGCGCCTGCTTGAAGAACCGCCCCTCGTCCTGGCGCTCGGCGGCGGAGCCTTCATGGATCCGCAGACACGCGAACGCGTCAAGGCGACGGCGATCTCGATCTGGCTGCAGGCGGACATTCCGACACTGGTCCGGCGCGTATCCCGCCGCAATACGCGCCCCCTGCTGCGCGAGAACGACCCGGTCGAGGTTCTGCAACGCTTGCTCGATGCCCGCACACCCGCCTATTCAGAGGCAGACATCCATCTTGACGCGTCCACCGGCTCCCACCAGGCGACGCTGGACCGGATACTTGAAGCTCTGAGCGCCCGGGAGGCGAAGGCGTGAGTGACTTGCTGACCGTTCCCGTCGGTCTCGGCGACCGAAGCTACGAGGTCGTCGTCGGACGGGACGCCCTGACGGCCAATGCCGAACGGCTCGCCGCCCTGTTCCCGCGCGGCCGGGCCATTCTTGTGAGTGACCGGACCGTAGCGGGCCTGCATCTCGAGACCGTCTCCAACACGCTCGAGCGCGCCGGCCTCCGTGTCGATCCCGTCATCCTGGAACCCGGCGAGCGCACCAAGAGCTGGTCGGGTCTGGAAACGTTGGTCGAAGCCTTCCTCGACCGCCATATCGAACGCAGCGAGCCGGTGATCGCACTCGGCGGCGGCGTGATCGGCGATCTCACCGGGTTCGCAGCCTCCATCACCAAGCGCGGCATAGACTTCGTGCAGATACCGACCACCCTGCTGGCCCAGGTCGACAGCTCGGTCGGCGGCAAGACCGGCATCAATACGGTGCACGGCAAGAATTTCGCCGGCACCTTCCATCAACCGCGCCTCGTGATCGCGGACACCGCCCTGCTCGATACGCTCCCGCCGCGAGAACAGCGGGCCGGTTATGCGGAAATCGTGAAGGCGGCCCTGATCGGCGATCCGCACATGTTCGATCGTCTCGAATCCGCCGGGCCCGCCGCACTGGAGGGCGAAACGCTGAATGCCGCGATCGCGGCTGCCGTGGCTTTCAAGGCCCGCATCGTGGCTGAAGACGAGCGCGAGGCCGGTTCGCGCGCCCTGCTCAATCTTGGCCACACCTTCGCGCATGCCCTTGAGGCCGATGCTCCCAAGGATGCGATACGGCACGGCGAAGCCGTCGCCGCCGGCCTGGCACTGGCCTTCGCCTTCTCGGTGCGCTGCGGCGTCTGCCCGGACACCGATGCGGACCGGGTCAAAGCCCATCTGCGTGCCGTCGGTCTGCCCGATGGCCCGAAAGCACTGGCCCATTCCGACTGGGATGCGACCTCGCTCGTTCACCGCATGCGCGACGACAAGAAGAACCGCGACGGACACATTACCCTGATCCTCGCGCGCGGCATCGGAAAAGCCTATATCGATAGTGCGGCCGATGAGGCCGAATTGATTGATTTCATGGAGACCCAGCTCAAATGAGCCTCGACTGGACCCTGCTCGGACCGGCCCTCACCATTGCCGGCCTGCTCTGCCTGTCCGCATTCTTCTCCGGATCGGAAACCTCGCTGACCGCGACCTCTCGGGCTCGCATGCTCCAATTGGAACGCGACAAGAATCCGGGCGCGGCGCGGGTGAACCGGTTGATCGGCGACGGGGAGAGCCTGCTCGGCGCCATCCTGCTCGGCAACAACCTCGTCAATATCGCCGCCTCGATGATCGCCGGTCAGCTCTTCGAACAGATACTGGGCGGAAACAGCGTGATCTGGGCGACCCTGGTCATGACCGTGCTCGTGCTCGTCTTCGCCGAGGTGATGCCGAAAACCTATGCGCTGTCCAACCCGGACCGGTTCGCCCTCGCTGTCTCGCGCCCGATCCTCATCGTGGTCCGCGTGTTCGCACCTGTGGTCGGGGCCGTGCAGATGGTCGTCCGCGGCACGCTCAAACTCTTCGGTGCCAATGTCGAAGGCCCGGTCCTGTCGGCGCATGACGAGCTGCGCGGCGCGATCGCCCTGCACCATGAGGAAGGCAGCGTGGTCAAGGACGACCGCGACATGCTGGGCGGCGTGCTCGACCTTCGCGAGCTGACGGTCGACGACATCATGGTGCACCGCAAATCCATCGTCATGCTCGATGCCGACAAACCCGCCGTCGAGATCGTGACCGAAGCCCTGCACAGCCCGCACACCCGACTGCCGCTCTACCAGGGCGACAATGAGAACATTATCGGCGTGCTGCATGTGCGCGACATGGCCAGGGCCCTGCACGAGGCGGACGGCGATGCCTCCATGGTCGACATCATGGCGCTGCGGCGCGATCCCTGGTTCGTTCCGGAGACGACGGAAGTCCTCGATCAGCTCAACGCCTTCCGCGAAAAGCGCGAACACTTCGCCCTCGTCGTCGATGAGTACGGTGCCCTGATGGGCCTGGTCACGCTCGAGGATATTCTCGAAGAGATCGTGGGCGCCATCGAGGACGAGCACGATATCGCCGTCGAGGGCATCCAGCAGGAGGGCGACGGCGTCTGGCTGGTCGAAGGAACGCTGCCGATCCGCGATCTCAACCGTGCGCTCGACTGGGAGCTACCGGACGAGGAAGCGGTCACGATCGCGGGCCTCGTCATCCACGAAGCCCAGACCATTCCGGAGCGCGGACAGGTCTTCCAGTTCCATGGTGCCCGCTTCGAAGTCGTCGAGCGCCGCCGCAACCAGATCACCCGGCTGCGCGTCGCGGCGAGTCCCGATGATCAGGCGCCGCTGGCGGATTGACCTATTCGCCGGGCGCCTTCGCCTTGATCACCAGTGCATGGACCGGCCCTGCCAGCTCGGTCTCCAGCGCCTCATTGACCAGGCGGTGACGCCCGAGCCGGTTTACGCCTTCGAAGGCCCGGGCGGTGATGTCGACCGTGAAATGGCTCTCCCCTTCCGGCCGCGCACCGGCATGACCGGCATGGAGATGACTGTCATCGGTGACGACAAGCCGCTCCGGCGACAGTTTTTCCTGCAGCCGCGCCTCGATCCGGTCCCGTATAACACCCATATTCTCGTCCTTTTCCGCATCGGCTTCATTGCCGCTTTACAACTCGATCCCCATAATTGGTCATCATGTCGGAAGCCTTCCAGTACAAGCCGCGGTTCAAGGACATCCGCATCAAGCCGCCCAAGGACGAGCCGGCTCCGGAAGAGCGTGTCTGCGAATGGCCTGGCTGCCGAAAGCACGGCGACAGCCGCGCGCCGAAATCGAGCGATCAGCTGAACGACTTCTACTGGTTCTGCCAGAGTCACGCGGCCGAATACAACAAGTCTTGGAATTTCTTCGAAGGCATGAGCGAAAACGCCGCCCAGGCCTATCGCGAGAGCGCTGCCTACGGACACCGGCCGACCTGGAGCTGGCGCAACACCCATTCGGCCAGCGCCAAGGCCTCCCGCGCGAGTCGCGATTTCGGGGACGGTTTTTCCGACCCGTTCGGCCTTTTCGGGGACAGGACGGATCCGCACAAGGAAGCCCCGCGCGAAAAATCGATGGGCCGACTGCAATCGAAAGCGCTCGAAACCATGGGTCTGGACGCCGACGTGAAACCGTCCAAGGTCCGCAAGCGCTACGCCGAACTGGTCAAGCAGTTCCACCCCGATGCCAATGGCGGCGACCGGTCGAGCGAAGAGCATCTGGGGCGCGTCATCGCGGCCTACCAGATCCTCAAGAATGCCGGCATGGCCTGACGACGTATACGGTTTGTCAACTCGCACCTCCTAGCCAGCAAGATCGACACATCCCGGGGGATGCATGGCACAGACCCGTGCGCAGCGCCTGAAATTTCTGGACTACAGACTCTGGGCCTTCCCGTTCGGGCTCGTGCTCCTGTTTTTCGGAACAGTCTATCTGTGCGCCTGGTCCGGACTCTATCTGCTGATCGAAACCGGCCATTGGCACAAACCTGTTCTGGGTGTCGACGTCGTCTCCGCCTTCGAACGCGCGAGTAGCTTCTTCATCGTCCGGCTTCTGATGGCCGGCGTGCTCGCGCCGCTCGGCCTGATATTATGCGCCTTTCGAAAACCGGCCGGGCTGGTCGCCTTCAGCCTGGCCACGCTTGCTCACATCTCGCTGTGGGTGCAGCTCGCGACCGGCCTCTACTACCAGGGCCAGTTCGGCGCGGTTTTCGTCTTCATCGAAATCCTCGGCCTCGTGATGATCGGCGCCATCCTTCTGGTAACCGAGGATACGCCCAGGCTGAAACGCACTTCCCGCATCCCCTCGAGGCCGGGCCAAGGCAGATAGGCGCTCAATCGGGCCCATGATAAACTGTCCGCTTTCGCAACCGCGACAGCTCCGGAGACAGGCCGCACATGACCGATCTCTCTCGCCGCCTCTCCGAGGAAACCAGCAAGATCCGGATAGCGGCGACGGCGCTCATGCTCAGCGTCGGCCTTTATGCGCTGGCCTGGGGCGTGATGATCAGCGCGACGCTGTACGGCGCATGGACATCGCCCGTTCTCGGCGTCGACCTTCCCGGAGCCGTAAGCGCGCTCTCGCTCCGACAACTGATCCAGGTCTACGCCACCATTCTGGCCGTAGCGGCAGGCGCTGCCACAAGTCTCGTCTGGCCGCGGGCCGGCTGGATCATCTTTGCCGCAGGCGCCGCCCTTCACATCACCGTGTGGGTGGAACGTGTAGGGTCGCCCTATTACGAAGGCGGACCCGGCTTCATCTTCCTCGGACTGGGCCTGCTCGCGCTTGGTCTTCAATACCGCTATGCCTTCCGGGCTGACGAAGGCGGAGACTAGGCTGGTCGGCCCGGTGATCGCCCCTGCTTCCCGCAAAGACAAGCAAGATTCTCCATGCCCCCTTTGCCGCCCCATTTCGACACCCCGCCCTGGCTGTTTCGGACAGCGCTCGTCCTGATGGCACTACTGTGCGTCTATGCAGCTGGGTGGTGCGTAATCATCACGGCCAGCCTGACAGGCACATGGACGCAGCCGCTCTTCGGGATCGATTTCCCCTCGGCCCTGGCGTCCACGGACCCGGTCTTCATCGTCCGGCTCTATCTGGGCATGGCGCTCGTCCTGACGGGCAGTCTGAGCTCGGCCTTCAAACGCAAGGTCGGCCCGCCTTTGCTCGGCCTCGCCGTGCTGGTTCATATCGGCATCTGGCTCGACCTGACGCGATCGCCCTATTATACCGGCGATCTCGAGACGGTCGTCATGATCGTCGAGCTGCTCGTTATCGGCCTGCTCATTCCGGTGATCTACCGGCACCACTGACGGGCTGCGTCATCCTGGCCTGCGGCCATTGACTTGAAGCGGCAACGGGCGTGCGATACCTCCCAGACATGTCCGAAACGCATCCGCGGCCAATGACGGATGCACCAGCCCGATAAAGACCGGTTCGATGAGCGATAATTTTCCCCTTTCCGCCCCCGACGCCAAAGCCGACACGCAGGCCCTGTTCGGCTTCGATGCCGGATTCGACGTGCCGATGTTCTCGGTCGCCGACGAGCATACGCCCAAGATCGACCCGGACTACGTCTTCGACCCGGCCACGACGCGCTCCATCCTTGCGGGCTTTTCCTATAATCGTCGCGTGATGATCCAGGGCTATCACGGCACCGGCAAGTCGACCCATATCGAGCAGGTCGCCGCGCGCCTCAACTGGCCGATGGTCCGCGTGAACCTCGACAGCCATGTCAGCCGGATCGACATGGTCGGCAAGGACGCCATCGTGCTGAAGGACGGCAAGCAGATCACCGAGTTCCAGGAAGGTATCCTGCCCTGGGCCCTGCAGCGTCCCGTCGCCCTCCTGTTCGACGAATACGATGCGGGCCGGCCGGACGTGATGTTCGTGATCCAGCGCGTTCTGGAAGCCTCGGGCTCGCTCACCCTGCTCGACCAGACCAAGGTGATCCGTCCGCACCCCTATTTCCGCCTTTTCGCGACGACCAACACGATCGGCCTCGGCGACACGACGGGCCTCTATCACGGTACGCAGCAGATCAACCAGGGCCAGATGGACCGCTGGTCCATCGTCTCCACGCTGAACTATCTTCCGCGCGAAACCGAAAATGCCATCGTGCTGGCCAAGATGAAGAGGCTGGCTGCGGACGACGAGGGCAAGAAGACGGTCGAGGACATGGTCAAGGTCGCCGACCTGACCCGCGAAGCCTTCATCAATGGTGACATCTCGACCGTGATGAGCCCGCGGACCGTGCTGACCTGGGCCGAGAATTACGAGATTTTCGGCGATCTCGGCCATGCCTTCCGCCTGACCTTCCTGAACAAGTGCGACGAGCTGGAACGCCCGGTGATTGCCGAGATGTATCAACGCGTTTTTGCGAAGGACCTGCCGGAAGCGCCGGTGAAACAGGCCGTCAGCGCGGCCTGAACGCTGCCATGCCCTTCCCCGCGGCGCCCTCTGCCCTAGACTGGGCGCCGCGATGAAGGTCTTTCATTCAGATACCTACCATCTGCCGCTGCCGGATACGCATCGTTTTCCGGGCAGCAAGTACGCCATGCTGCGCGAGCGGCTGATCGCGGACGAAATCCTCGCGCCCGGTCAGCTGCACGTATCGCCCCTGGCCGAAACGGAAGACCTCGAGCGGGCCCATTGTCCGGACTACATCGCCGCCTTCGAGCGCGGCGAACTCGACCCTGCCGCCATCCGCCGTATCGGCTTTCCCTGGTCAAAGGGCCTGGTCCGGCGCGTCCGCGCCACGGTCGGCGGGGCGATCGCGTCGTCCGAAGCGGCGCTGGAGGACGGGATCGCCGGCCAGCTCGCCGGCGGAACGCATCACGCCCATCGCGATTTCGGCGCTGGCTATTGTGTCTACAATGATTTCGCGGTGACGGCGCTGCGTCTGATAGAGACCGGACGTGCGAGACGGGTGGCGATCATCGATCTCGATGTCCACCAGGGCGACGGCAATAGCGCCATCCTCGCCGGCAATACCGGGACCTTCGTCTTTTCCATGCACGGCGAGAAGAATTTCCCCTTTCGAAAGACGGTCAGCGATCTCGACATTCCCCTGCCCGACCGGCTCGACGATGAAGGGTATCTGGCCACGCTCGAACAGCATCTGCCGGAGGTCTTCGCCTTCGCGCCGGACATCGTGCTCTATCAGGCCGGCGTCGACGCGCTGGAAGAGGACACGCTCGGCCGCCTGGCGCTGACGCATGACGGCCTCATGCAGCGCGACATGCTCGTGCTCTCGGCCTGCAAGGCACGCGGGATTCCGGTTTCGATGGGTATCGGCGGCGGATATGCCGAGCCGATCGGAGCGAGTGTGGAGGCCTATGCCAACACCTATCGCGTCGCCAAGCGGCTCTACGGTTTCTAGCGCGCCGTCAGGGCAGGCTACTGGAAGAATTGCAGGATGATGCGAGGCGCACGATTGGCGATCGAGAGCGCCTTGATCCCGAGTTCCTCGCGCACCATCGCCGATTCGAGACGCGCCTTTTCGCGTCCGAGATCAGCATCGACCAGATTGCCGATGCCCTGCTCGGTGATATCGGCCTGCTTCACCACGAGCCCGCGATGCACGTTGAGCGCCTTGAGGCCGACACCGAAACGGGTCGCCGCAGCATTGACAGCGTCGATGGAGGCGTCCAGCGCATCGACCATGGTCTTGGTCGGCCGCGTGGTCAGGGCCGAGCTGTCGTCCTGCGGCAGGCCGCCGGGAAAGGCGCTGTCGAACAAGCCTCCGCCATCGGAGAGGTCCTCCGCCGCGATCGTCATGATCTGGTCGGGCTTGGCGGCAACGAGCACGCTGTAGTCGGAGGCGCCGGCTTCAAGCAGATTGGCGCCGTTGAAACTGGCATTCTCGACCAGGCGCTGGGCCTGATTGCCCAGCATGACGTATTCCTCCATCAGGGCACGCCAGCTGGCGTCGTCGAGCGTCTCGTCGGTGGCGGCGACGAGCTTCTCCTTCATTTCGATCATGAGATCGGAAATGCCTTCGGTGGCAACCAGCGCCGTCTCTACGACGCCAATGCCCAGATCGATGGAATTCACCGTGGTGCCGAGCGCGCGATGAGACGCGCGCAGACCCTGGGCCATCGCCCAGGTCCGGCCGTCATCGCTTGCATCGCCGACTTTCAGTCCGGTCGCGATCCGTTCGTAGATCGGAGCGCTTTCTCGCTGCAGGCTGTCGATATGCCGCAACGCGGACGTCACGCCGGCCATGGAATTGACCGAAAAGCCCATCCCGCCGTCACTCGCCACCAAGATTGAAGCCCGTCTTCGCGCGGACTCGTGCCGGATGAGCTTCCGGCATTTCGGTTAGCGAGTCGTTTACGACGGCACTCTAGGCGCCGCCCTGCTTGGTCGTTGAGGGTCCGGACGTACCGCCCTCGAAACCGAGGCTCTCCAGGGCGAGCGAAATGCGACGGACGAGTTCCGGCGGCGGGCCGCTCATGCCCTCTTCCTCGGCGACGGCAACCTCGTTGGCGTCGTAGAGCCAGCGGCGCAGGATCGAAATCTTTTCCGAGCGATCCAGATCGCCGGCCTTCAGGACGGCTTCGGGGTTCTCGAACCGGTCGGCCGGATCGAGCAGGATCGTGTCGAGGTCTGCCTGTTTCATGGGGTATCCTCCAGGCTTCTGTACCAGGCAGGGCAACACATCCCGGGCTTGGGAGCAAGGTGACGCCTTGACGCGCCAGAACCGACATCCGGTCTCGCATTCGGCGTTGAATGGATTAGGTTGAAGCTCATGAGTCAGCCGCCCAATTCCGATCCCGACGCCTTCAAGCGTGCCCTCGCCATCACCACGCGGGCCATCGCTCACGACAAGGACGTCGATATCCGCTTCGGCGGCGAAGTCGCCGGCCTGTCCGGCGGCCGCATCGTGCTGCCCAATCCCGGCGCCGAGCCGTCCAGGGCGGCGGCCGCAACGGTGCGCGGGCGGGCCGATGCGCTGGCCCTGCGGCTCGCCTATCACGACGAGGCCGCGCACCAGAAGGCTCTGCCGCCCGGCGCGACGGCACGCGCCATCTTCAATGCGGCGGAGCAGGCCCGGGTCGAGGGGATCGGCGCCCGTGACATGCGGGGCATGGCCGACAATCTCGATGCTGCCCTGGTCCAGCGCTGCAAGCAGAAGGGCTGGCAGCGCGTCGAGGACCGCCAGGGGGCTCCGATGGAAGAGGCCCTGGCCATGCTGGTACGCGAGCGTATCACCGGTCGGCCCGTGCCGCCCGAAGCGGCCGGGCTGATGGAAATGTGGCGGAACCAGATGGAAGGCCTCGCCGGTCTCTCCCTCGACGCCCTGGCGGAAAACGCCGACGACCAGGACGCTTTCGCGGACTTGCTGCGGACCGTGATCCAGGATCTCGACCTGGCCGACGAGCTCGGCGGCGACCCGGAAGAGTCCGACAATCCCGAAGACGAGGATGAAGGCGTCGACCGCGAACAGCGCACGGGCGAGGACGACCAGTCCGATGCCCAGGACGGCGACGAGCCGGAAACGCCCGACGCCGCCGGTACGGCCGGCGACGAGGAAGAGATCAATGCCGACACGGACGATGCGGATACCCGCGTCGACGCGATGGACGACGAAGGCGCCGCCCAGACCGCCATGCGTCCGAACTGGCAGCCTTCCGGCGAAGGCGACGCCAAGGCCTACAAGATCTTCACCCGCGAATTCGACGAGGTCATCCAGGCGCCGGATCTGTGCGACACAGAAGAGCTGGAGCGCCTGCGCCGCTATCTCGACAATACGCTGAAAGGCCTCGACCAGGTCGTCGGGCGCCTTGCCAACCGGCTGCAGCGCCGCCTCATGGCGCAGCAGGAACGCTCCTGGCAGTTCGACCTCGAAGAGGGCGTGCTGGAAAGTTCCCGCCTGGCCCGGGTCATTGCCGATCCGACCCTGCCGCTTTCCTACAAGCAGGAAAGCGATACCGAATTCCGCGACACCATCGTCACCCTGCTGATCGACAATTCCGGCTCCATGCGCGGCCGGCCGATCATGGTGGCCGCGGCCTGCGCCGACATCCTCGCCCGCACGCTGGAGCGGTGCGGCGTGAAGACCGAAGTGCTCGGCTTCACCACCAAGGCCTGGAAGGGCGGACGCTCGAAGGAGCAATGGCTGGCCGAGGGCAAACAGCCTCATCCGGGCCGGCTCAACGATCTGCGTCACATCATCTACAAGGCCGCCGACACGCCCTGGCGCCGCGCCCGGGTCAATCTCGGCCTGATGATGCGCGAGGGCCTCTTGAAGGAAAACATCGACGGCGAAGCCCTGCTCTGGGCCTGGAAGCGCCTGTCGGCCCGCCCGGAACAGCGCCGCATCATGATGGTGATCTCCGACGGTGCCCCGGTCGATGACGGCACCCAGTCGGCCAATTCCGCCGGCTATCTGGAACGCCATCTGCGCGAGGTGATCGCGCAGATCGAGAACCGCTCCGAAGTCGAGCTCTTGGCCATCGGCATCGGTCACGACGTCACCCGCTGGTACCGCCGCGCCGTGACCATCAACGACGTCGAACAACTCGGCGGCGCCATGACCGACCAGCTCGCGGCCCTGTTTGACGAGGACGGTGGAGGCGGCAGCGGTTTCTCCAGCGGCCCGGCGTCTGCAACCGGCGAGCTCAAGCGCGCGGTCTGGTCCGGAGTCGGCGGCCGGGTCTAGCGCCTTTCGTCTTCCCCCGGGAAATCTGTTCGATCTCACGGCAGTCCGCTTGGCGGACGCCTCCGATGGGGCGGCCCATAAGGGCCGGCGCGCAGTCGCGCTTTCCAGTGCCTCTTTCGTCTTCCCCCGCCGGGGGAAGTGGGCCGGCGCGAAGCGGCGGGTCGATGGGGGTAATCGGCGCTTCATCCTGTACCATCCCCCTCCGTCCCTTCGGGACACCTCCCCCGGCGGGGGAGGACGAAACACGACTGGCGCCACGGCGCTTCCGCCTGGCGGTATGAGGGGTGCAGGGCGTCCGGCGATGCCGGAACTGGTGAGTTTTGCTGTGTGGCATCGGGAACGACCCTGCACACGGAGATTTACCGGAGCCCTCACGGGCTCCCTCTCGAAACCGGTCTGGACAGACAGTCAGCGCTTTTGCTGCCTCTCCGAACCGATGGCCACCACCGGGCCCTGCTTTGGTCAGTCAGCAGAGACGGGCAGGCTCCGTACTCCCCACACCCCC